>JADBKA010000041.1 GCA_014896635.1 Ktedonobacteraceae bacterium | reverse complement strand
AAATTGCAAGCTGTAATCCCTCATCGTCCGCCCTGCCGGTACTGGCAACGGGTCAGGCCGCTCAATAACCGCTAGCGGCGTATCAGCGACGCTGAAGAGTCGCCTGCCAGCAGCCAGCGAGTGCTCGAGCAACTGGAAAGCCGGTGCCAGCGGCTGAATCGCCTCAAAACTGGCAAGAATGAGCAGAGCCAGCACAGCGAGGTAGACACCATCAATCGCTTTCGCCGTCACCAGCGGAATCGCCAGAGCCAGCAGCACCCAGAGTGCCAGATTCATCAGCAGGTCATTCAACGCTTCTTGCAGACCGCTAACACGCGCCATACGACGTTGTAGAGTCCCTAGAGCCTGGTCGAGCCGACTGATCTTCTTGAGCTGCTCCTCACTTCGCCCATAGGCCAGAATATCCTGGATACCCTGCACACCATCTACGATCTGCGCCTTCTGCTCGGCGCGCAGCGCAAGCTGTCGCCTCCCCAGCCCACGCGCCAGCAGGTAAGTGAGCAGAGGTAAGCCCAGACCGGCCAGCAGCAGAAATGCCAGGGCCGTCCAGGCCAGCAGCGAACTGAAGATTGAGAAAAGGCTGAAGGCGAACAGGCTCATGGCAAGCGCCACAATAATGGGTGAGACCACACGCAGGTAGAGATTCTGTAACTCGTCAATGTCAGCAACCAGGCGCGCCAGCAGATCACCGCTGCGATGGGTCAGCAGGTGCAGCGGCGCACGCGGCTCCAACCGACTGTACATCCAGGTACGCAGGCGCGCCAGCAGGCGGAAGACGCCATCATGCGAGACCAGGCGCTCGGCATAACGAGCAGCAGGACGCACAATACCCATTAAGCGTACTATAAAGACGGGAACAGTGAGCAGCACCAGTAGCGGAACCAGCGCCGCATCGGCAATCAGGTAGGCAGCCATACCAAGCAGGCCGATGTTGCTGGCAACGGTGACACAGCCAAGAAAAATCGCCAGCGCGATCCACCAGCGAAATGGCGAAAGCAATGTGAGCAGGCGCATAAACACTCTCATAGCACAGCTTGCTCCTCCTGCCATCTCACTCCAGCCAGGCGCGCAAAAAAACCATTACGCTTCAACAGCTCCTCAGGCGGCCCAACCTCGACCAGTCGTCCTTGCTCCAGTACGGCAATCTGCCCGGCCTGCGCGATAGTATTGAGGCGATGCGCAATGACCAGGACCGTGCGGTCACGCATCAAACGTTGCAGCGACTGCCGGATCAGCGTTTCGCTCTCTGGATCAAGACTGGATGTCGGCTCGTCGAGAATCAGCAGTGGTGCGTTCTTCAAAAATGCGCGCGCTAGCGCAAGACGTTGCGCCTGCCCCGCGCTCAACCGTAGACCGCGCTCTCCCAGCGGCGTGTCAAAGCCCTGCGGCAATTGCTCGATAAACGTCAGCGCTCCCGCCTGCCCGGCGGCTCTTTCCACCTCGTCATCGCTCGCATCAGGACGGGCCAGGCGAATGTTCTCGCGCACACTACCATAGAACAGATAGGGCTGCTGCGGCACCAGCGCGATAGAAGAGCGCCACTCTTCCACCGGTAGAGATGTCAGCGGAATGCCATTGACCGTGATCGTTCCACTATTGGCGTCAATGAAGCGCAGGAGCAGATTCGCCAGCGTACTCTTGCCCGCTCCGCTGCGTCCTACCAGAGCGGTACAGACACCAGCAGGCAGCGTCAACGTAATATCGTTGAGAGCTGGCTGCTCACTGCCAGCGTAGCTATAGCTCACGCCGCTCAACGCGATGGTCAGCGCCGGTTGAGGCCGCAACTCTGTTGCAGCGGCATCTCGCACTGGTGGCGCTGTCTCCAGAATTTCGACGATCCGCTGCGCTGCCACCTTCCCTTCCAGCCCGGCATGACGATGCACGCCAAGATCACGCAGCGGGCGGAAAAACTCCGGCGTGAGCAGCAGAACAAGAAAGGCGTGCTCGAAAGAGATGCCCTGGTTAAGCAGGCGAATGCCGAGCACGACGGCTATCAGGCCAATAGCAACGGTTGACATAAATTCGAGCACCGCTCCTGAGAGAAACGCGATGCGCAGCACACGCAGGGTTCTCTTCCGAAAATCATCGCTGATGCGCTTGATACGTTCATGTTCGTCCTGGCTGCGGCGAAATAGCTTTAAAGTTGTCAGTCCTTGCACGACATCAAGAAAATGCGCGCTCATATGTGATAACGCCAGCCATTGCCGCCGCATATGCTTTTCCGCATAGCTGCCGACCAGGATCATCAGCAAAGGAATGATCGGGCCAGTGAGCAGGAGTAGTAGCGCGCTGGTGCTGTCCAGCGTTATCACAACAAGTAGAATGAGCAGCGGAATTAACACGCTCAACACGGTTTGTGGCAGGTAGCGGCTGACATAAGCATCGAGCCGCTCAATGCCCTCACTCATCGTTGTCACCAGTTCTCCTGTGCGCTCTCCCCTGCTGAAGGCCGGTCCCAGGCGCAGCAGGTGCATAAACAGGCGAGAGCGCAATAGAGCCTTGACACGGATCGCTCCCTGCTGCGCCGCCACTTCGCGTCCCCAGATGAAGGCACCGCGTGCGACAAGCACAGCCAGCAGCAGCCCAAGCAGGCCGCTCACCTGTTCAAGTAGCTGCCGCGCCAGAAAGACCCGGCTCACGATCTGGCTTAGCAGCAGCATCTGCACCACTGTCAGAGTGGCCGCCAGCAGAGCACAACCAACCGTCAGAACAAGCCAACCACGAGCCTGTTTGATATATGGCCATAGTTTTTTATCCATCAATCAGCACATCCATAAAGCAAAAAGCCTGTTCTCGAACTCGAATGCGTCATAAAAAATAATAAGGCCGGTTGCAATGCCCGTGACAGCAGGAGAAATCAGGCCCTTATCTCTAGTCTACAGGCAGTCATCTCACAGTTTGCTCGCGCTCCGTTTCAAACTCGCGCCAGGTCGCTTCAAACCTTGCGCCGTTCTATTCAATCACACGAATTACTGGCAATCAACAGATGAAGAACGGTGGAAAGGGCCAGCCATCACAAAATCAGGCGTCCACATGCGCACCGGCGCGTGGGAAATCAGGTACTCCCTCTACAAAAATCAGGTATCCACCTGATGCTATACGCCGGGATACTGACGTATCTTAGGTTCGACTATCAGTATGTCAGTGCGGCAGATATCTTGCAACGCATGCTGCTCTTCCTCTGGAGTGCAATAATTTCCTATAATTAGAGTATACTTGCAGCCCCTGGATTTCTGGGTTCGTTTGTTCAGCCTGCCGGGGACTGGAAAGACAAGAGAGGAGAGAAAAAGAAGCACGACACACAGAGTATGCTTCCTCTGTGCGGTGTGTTATAATCGGCCTCACAGCGAAAGGTATTGCTGCGCGATAGGTATTTTTTCCAATAGATCTACGATGCTCAAGTTTTGATACTTCTGAGGAGGCACAGTGAATTCTACAACTCCTAACAAAAGCTTGCTTGACCTGGCAACGCAGAAAATCGTTGAGAGTCAGGCGTGGCGCTCTCTCTTCCGTCACGGCTACCCTGACACGCCATTGAACCAGTCACTGGTGATGATGAGCAACGTATTTCTGCACCTGCACCCGGTGAAGGTGAGTCGTCAGGCCATGAAGATTACCTATACCTGGTGTATGGGTGGTATCTCGTTCTTTCTGTTTCTGCTGCTCACGATTACTGGCGTTTTTCTGATGTTCTACTACATCCCCAGCACTGATGTGGCATACCAGAACATCAACCAGTTGCAAAGCGCCATCTCGTTCGGCCACCTGACACGCAACATGCATCGCTGGGCGGCTCACCTGATGGTGATTTCTGTGACGGCGCATATGATTCGTGTTTTCTATCACGGTGCCTACAAGCCGCCCAGAGAGTTCAACTGGGTTGTGGGTGTGCTCCTCTTCTTCGTGACGCTCTTCCTGAGCTTTACCGGCTACCTGCTGCCCTGGGACCAGATTGCACTCTGGGCTATCACCGTTGGCACCAACCTGGCGCCGTACACGCCTCTGGTGGGTGACCCCGTCTACAAGGTGCTGGTCGGAGGTGGTGCGGTAGGTCAGCCGACGTTGATCCGTTTCTATGTCGGCCACGTGATCCTGTTCCCGCTGGCGGCGGCTCTGTTGATGGCGGTCCACTTCTGGCGTATCCGTAAGGATGGCGGTGCTGCCGGTCCCCCACCTCCTTCGCAGCGCGAACTGGAAGCCCGCCCCCAGGCAGAGAAGGCGCTGAGCGGCTCGACTCGCTAGCGCACAGGCTGCCTGTGCTGTAACTGTACATTATTGACCAGATGGTTCTATGAGAGGACTTCTCTATGGCAATTGAACAGGAACCAAAAACACAAACGCAGGGCGCGGCTACTCAGCGGCGCTATCGCACGCTCGCAGTGGTCAAGCAGGAAGCCATCACGCGCGTTGAGAAGCCACTCGAAGACTCCGTCTTCGTCTGGCCGCATCTGCTGGTACGCGAGTTCTTCGCAGCGACAGCCGTGACGGTGATGGTCACGCTGCTGTCGATAGTGATTGACGCGCCGCTACGTGAGCCTGCAACACCGAGCAACACGCCGAACCCGGCAAAGGCTCCCTGGTACTTCCTGGGTTTGCAGGAACTGCTGCACTACTTCCCGCCGACAACAGCCGGTGTGCTTATTCCTGGCTTGACGCTGACCGCCCTGGCAATATTGCCCTACCTGGATCGTAACCCCAGCCGCGCCTATGCGGACCGCAAGGTTGCCATTGTGACCTTCACAATGTTCCTGGTCTTCTGGGCGGTCATTACGCTGATCGGTAGCTTCTTCCGGGGGCCTGGCTGGTTATGGGTATGGCCCTGGCAGGGCGTCTACTTCGACCTCTAGGCAAAGGAAAAGAGCAAAGCTATGGTTATGGACGATACGATTAATAGACCGGCTCTCACGCCGCAACAATACGAAGTGCTGCATCGAGGTGGCGCTGAGGCTGCGGAAATCGAACGCCGGCGCCTCTCGCGGCGACGTTTCCTGCGCCGCTCCATGCTGGCTGTATGGGGAGTGTCTACTGTTGCCAGCGTCGCCGGGGCATTAAACTTCCTTTACCCGACACTCTCAGGCCAGTTTGGCGCGGCGCTGACCGTCGGAAAAAAGGCAGAGTTTCCTCCTGCCAAACCCGATGCCTTCAAGATTGATGAGGCCGGCGTCTTCCATAAACCGGTCGCCCGCACCTATGTGGTCCACCTGGCCAAAGATACACAATTCGCTCTGCAAGATGCCACGGCCCGCAATGATGAAATGGACATCCAGTGGATGGTCAAAGACCCGGCAGATGGCTCCTACTGGCTGGCACTCTATCAGAAGTGCGTCCACCTGGGCTGCACCGTGCCGTTCCGTAACGACTGCGTGAGCTTTAAGTGTCCCTGTCACGGCTCACACTACAATGTCGATGGCGGTTACCTCGATGGGCCGGCCCCCCGCAGCCTGGATCGCTTCCAGGTCAATTTCCAGGGAGACGACGTGGTAGTTAATACCGGTATGATTAATAGCACAGTTCAGCACCCTGACGCTACCACTCGCCTGATCCCGGCCCCGACTGTGCAATGCGGCGCCTAGCTCTACCGGCCAGCACTGGTTATGCTCTCTTAGCGCATATCAAGAGAGACTACTACCAGAGATGCCGCACTTTAAAGTACAGGGACAGGGAAAAACTCTTGAAGAATCTATAGGACCTGTACATTCATTAATGAATACAGGCATCTGTTAAAAGGTTGTGTGTTATGGTAAACATTGGACAAGCTGCTGTGGGCCTCGTTCTGCTGCTGATCGTCGTGGGCGGCTTGCTGTACATATTTAAATCGCGCACTAACGCGGTGGAGAAGACGGGCTACGGATCTTTGATCATGCTCATGCTCGTTTCTCTCATGATTCCGCTTTTCTGGATACTCGAAGGCAACAACCAGGTAGCAGCCCAGGTTCAGCAGCATAACCTCGCTCTGGAGCGAGGCATGTTGCTCTATATCCAGTATTGCACCGACAAGTGTTATGGCATCAAAGACGATAAGGTCGTTAACGCCACCTACAATGGCTATACCATCGCCGACCTCAACAAGATGAACGATGACGACCTTCGCCGGATTATCAGCGCGGGTATCTACAATCCTAAAGCGACACGGCAGCCCGCCAATCCGAACGCGATCCCGCGCAGTGACCGCTACGGCGGGGCATTGCTCAGTAATGATGTAGAATACCTGTTTCAGTTCATTCGCTCGGATGATCCAGCATACTTGAAAAAACACAATCTGCCGGCGGGCAGTGGTTTCGACAAATTGCCGGAGTATCTGAAGAATAACAATCCGACAGCGTATCAGGCTGCCGTGGCGCTTGGCAATCCTGTAAACCTGAACTTCGGGCAGCCCGTCGATAAGACCAAAGAGCAGGCCATCACCATTAACATTGTCAAGGCATCGCCTTCCATCCAGGGGTGTACCAGCCAGATTGCCTGCTATGAGCCGGTTAACGTGAAGGTCAAGGTCGGCACAACGATCACCTGGGTCAACCAGGATGCGGCCCCGCACACGGTCACCGCCATTAAAGGCACTGACCCGAATGTAAAAACTGTGGCGTCGCAGATCTTCGACTCAGGACTGACGCCCGGGATGAAGACCGGGGATAAGTTTACTTACAAAGTGACTGCCGAGGCCTACAACTTCAACCCTGATCACACCGTTCTGTACTACTGCCAGTTCCATCCCGATATGGTGGCAGTGCTGACTATTGTGCAATAGAGAATACTCTGGTGCTCGCCTATCCATGTGTAGCATGAGACAGGGCGAGCGCCGACCAGGTTATATGATTTGATCGCCGATCATGCCGTCCACTTGAAGAAAATATAAGCGGCATGCTGAAAGGAACTGCGATCCATGCAACAACAGTTACAACAACGGGGACAGCCTGAGCAGATTTCATGGGCGCGTGCGATAATTTTCGGCGTCGGCTTCTTCTTCATCACCGCCATGCTCATAGGCCAGATTCCCGGCTACATCTTTACCGAAATGATCGCTCCATCGCTTGATACATTGGAGCGTGCATTGTTGACCCTGGCGCTGCTTCTCCTGGGAGGCTTTGTCCTTATCCAGGTGATCGTGCTACTCTTCGATCCCAAGCCCCTCGTGCCACCCATCATTTTCACCGTGCTGGGAGCGATCCTTACCATCGGGGGCCTGGCGCTGACAGTCTGGGCCAACTTCACCGGCTGCGACGCAAAGCATCCGACCTGCAACCAGTATTTTCCCTACGCTGAGACAAACTGGAACTCGCTGCTGGGCGGTAAGTTCCTCTGGTTCCAGGCCGGGGCCGTCGATTTCGTCGCAATCGGTCTCATTATCCTGGGCGTCGGCCTGGGCATGATCTTCTACAGCGTGCTGGCAACACGCGAACAGCGCAATCCTGACCGGCGCGACCTGGGAACTACGCCGGCCATTCGCAGCATGCTAATAGCTGGCACAGTGCTGCTGGTCGTGTTCCTGGTGTTCTATACCTACTACAATGACAAGGGATTGGCAGCAGTCCTGTTCCCCCACAATGAGGTCTGGGGCTTGAAAATACTCCAGTTGATCCTGGCTATTGTGCTCGGTGCTGCCATTTTCCTGACGCTCGGTGCGTTCGCTCTGCGCCTGCATTACCTGATGCGCCCGGTGCGCAAGCGCACAATGTCGGCTCTCTACCTGGTTGGCGCACTCGGACTGGCTCAACTGGGTGTCATCTCCCTCATTGCCTGGGCTGTGGTTTATCCCCTGCTGGCCTGGATACACACCTGGACGTTCATCGGTCTGAATGAATACCTGACCGTCTGCTCAAAGCCGGCGCTTATCCCGGCAAGCTGCTCTTTCTCAGAGAAGTCCGGCTATATCGTCGATACGCTGATCACCAGCGGTCTCGTCGTGCTCCTGTTCGGCGCAATTGCGTTCTGGAAGAAGAACCGCAACCTGGTGATTATCGGCGGATTCGTTACCGTGACAGTTATTGCAATGGCGACCCTGCTGCTGCACACAGGACCCGATCAACTGCTGGTAGGCATGCTACTCTGTGGCGCGATGCTGGTACTGGCAACCATCTGGACCAGCGTGGCCCGCCGCGAGTTTGCAGTGGTCGGCGAAAACAAACTCGGCTGTATCGGCCAGTGGCTGGTCGTAGGAACCTGCCTGTTCATCTACCTGGGCGCTTTCGCCTTCTTCTCCATCCCCGACTGGTTCCCAGAGAACGGGCCAAATGTGCCGTTCGTCTCCGGCCTGATCATTCCCGCGCCGGCTCAGCCGGGCCAGCCGCCGAACGTGGGGCAGAACGATGCGCTCATCATGCTGGTCATTATGGCAATCCTGGCCGGCGTCCAGTTCTACTTCCTGGCTCGCAATCGCTATAAAGTGTAAGACCCGCTATCCTTGATCTCTGCTTTGCCCGCGAGACCACAAGGCCGTGAGATGGCAATAACGGAAAAGTCAGAGCAGAAGCGGAAGAACGAAACTTTACAATAAACAATAGAGTTTCGTTCTTCCGCTTTTCTGGTTTATTATGATATAATGGAGTACGCTTTAGGTATGGAAGAGAACAACAGATGTCGAATGAATCGCCTTTAAAAATTCTGATACTGGCAGCGGAAATTGTGCCATTCGTCAAGGTTGGCGGACTTGCCGATGTGGTAGGAGCTTTGCCCAAGGAGTTACAGGCGCTAGGACACGATGTTCGCCTGGCGATGCCGCGCTACCGGCAGGTTGACCCACACCGCTTCCATCTCAATCCCGTCCTGGAAGCACTTCCCGTCAGCATGGGAACTTACCAGGTACACGTCTGCGTACGTCAGGGGGAGATCGGCGAACATATTCCTGTCTACATGATTGACGCACCGCGCTATTTTGACCGCGAAAATCTGTATGGCTATACCGACGACGGCGAACGCTTTATTCTATTCTGCCGCGCCGCGCTGGAAGCAGTTCGAGCTTTAAACTGGATACCGGACGTCGTTCACTGCAACGACTGGCACACCGGTATCGTGCCAAACTGGATGCACACCACCTACCAGGATCACGATGCTTTTGCCCGTACAGCCACCGTCTACACCATTCATAATCTTGGCTATCAGGGCATCTTTGGCTACAGGATTCTGGAAGTGGCCGGCGTTGCAGCCAACGGCTTTGTCTATCCACAGATCCCCGAACTGGCCGGCGTCGTCGATATCATGGCACGCGGCATCCTGTTCGCCGACGCGATCACCACCGTCAGCGAACGCTACGCCCAGGAAATCCTGACCCCTGCCTTTGGTGAACGCCTGGACCATCTCCTGCGCTCTCGCCAGGATCGTCTGTTCGGCATCCTGAACGGCATCGACTACCAGGAATACGATCCCGCTCTCGACCGCCACATCCATACACGCTTCAATATCAATACACTTGAAAAACGCGCCGAGAACAAAGCCGCACTGCAAGCATACGCGCGCTTCCCCGTCCAGCCGGAAACACCGCTGCTGGCAATGATTTCGCGCATGGCCGATCAGAAAGGCTTCGACCTGCTCGCCCAGATCATTCAGCCGCTCCTCTCACAGGGTATCCAGTTCGTAGTAATGGGCATCGGCGATCCCCATTACCATCAACTTTTACAGAACCTGGCGAGCCGCTACCCCGACCAGGTGGCCGTTTTCCTGACCTTTAATACCGACCTGGAGCGACGCATCTACGCAGGCAGCGATATCTTCCTGATGCCGTCACGCTTTGAACCCTGCGGCCTGAACCAGCTCATCGCTATGCGCTACGGCTGCGTTCCCGTCGTGCGTAGCGTCGGTGGCCTGGCCGATACAGTGCAGGAATATCATCCTTCTACCGGCGAAGGAACGGGCTTTACTTTCAAAAACTATGATGCCTGGGAATTCTTCGCTGCAATCACACGCGCTATTACCGTCTATCATTTCAAACATGCCTGGCGCACATTACAGCAACATGGCATGTCCGCCGATCATTCCTGGCATAGTTCAGCACTGCGCTACGTGGAAGTCTATCGTGATGCACTGAAATTCCATCAAAACGGCAAATAACTGGAAACAGCCTACTCCAGCAGATCGACGTTCTGCCAGGAGAGCGCAGCGCACTGGCACTCTATTCTTGAGAATGAAGGATGATAATGCAAAAAATAGCCTATCTGGACTGCCATTCAGGCATCAGCGGCAATATGTTCCTGGGAGCTCTGCTCGATGCAGGACTCCCATTCGAGACGCTACAGGAAGCGCTGGCCACTCTTCCTCTCAGTGGCTACCAGCTCACGCTCGAAAAAGTCCACGACAAGGGCATACAGGGAGTACACTTCGATGTTGTAATAGAGGAGAAAGAGCAGCCGCACCGCCATTTCTCCGACATCGCTGCCCTGCTGCATGCCTCCTCACTGCCAGAGCCGGTGCGTGAGACTGCGCTGGCTATTTTCCGCCGCCTGGCCGAGGCTGAGGCCACAGTACATGGCACGACAGTCGAAGAGGTCCACTTCCATGAAGTCGGTGCAGTAGACTCGATTGTCGATATCACCGGCGCGGCCATCGCCATCGCTGCTCTAGGCATCAGCCAGATCTACGCTTCGCCGTTGCCACTGACCGGCGGCCATGTGCAGAGCGCGCATGGCCTGCTGCCTGTACCGGCACCCGCCACGCTGGAAATCCTGCGTCGCGTGCAGGCCCCCTGGCGAGCCTGCCCGGTCGAGGGCGAACTCGTCACCCCCACCGGAGCCGCGATCCTGGCAACGCTGGCCCGCTTTGAGACGCCGGCCATCGCCATCGAACAGGTCGGCTACGGCTTCGGGCGCAAACGTCTCCCCTGGCCTAACTGCCTGCGGCTCTGCCTGGGTCAGCCCTACAACACGATGAGCACAGAGGCTGAATCAGCCGATACCGATTGGGTAACTGTGATCGAAGCGCACATTGATAATATGAGTGGCGAACTGCTCGGCGGACTGATGGAGCGCCTGCTGGCTGCCGGGGCTTTCGATGTGAGCTACACGCCGATGCAGATGAAAAAAAATCGGCCCGCCACACTGGTGACGATCATCTGCCCACCAGAACAGGGCGACCGCCTGGCGCTGCTGCTTTTGAGCGAAAGCAGCACGCTCGGCGTGCGCATCCAGCAGGTTCAGCGCCTCAAAGCGCAGCGCTCCCAGCAGGAGATCACCACACCACTCGGCGCAATATCCGTCAAAGTGAAACGCCTCGGCCAGCGCGTGATCAGCGCCGCGCCCGAATATGACGCCTGTGAGCGCATCGCCCGCGAGAAACAACTCCCCCTTGCGGACGTCTATGAGGTCGCAAACCAGGCCATTCAACACTTTATCAACAAATAAAAGAGGTCGAGAGAGTTCCCCTTCACTTTATAATTTATAGTAAGACAGAGAATGAGTATTTCTCACCTTCAATGGAAAGTCACGCTGGAAAAGAAGGAGATTGATGGATTTCGTCGATTATCGCAAATCCCCTGAAAAGTTGAGACAACTCACAGCGGCCAGCGGAGCCGAAATGAACCGCAACAGATTTCATGGACGCAAATATATGGATTACATCGAAGAGATGATTCAGCAGGCCCAGGAGCGCGGCGAGTTTAACAACCTGCAAGGTACCGGTCAGCCGTTGCACCTGGAAGACGAAAGCACAGCCGGCGATATGGCGATGGCCTACCACCTGCTGAAAAATAACGGCTATGCCCCCGCCGAAGTTGAACTCGCGCGCGAGATTCGCCACATGCGCGCGCAGGCCGAAGCGAAGGTGACACGGCTGATACACCAGAGCCAGAGGCTACACCGGCGTCGCGTACCCCCTTTTGCCAGCGAAAAACGCGCCTTCAACGCCGCAGTGGAAAAAACAGCCAGCGAGTATGAACAGGCGCTTAAAGAGCTGAATAGCAAGATTCTGACGCTCAATCTGACAGCCCCGGCAGCCATGCACCAGCCCATGCTGGACGTCAAGGAACTGGTCCGGCAATTCCGCCAGGCATGCCCGCTGTTCCCAGAGTAGGCGGGCAAACACAGAGCGTACCGGCATAACCGCTCTGCGCATGGCAGACCCACTGCGCTGCGCGAGAACAGAGTTGAAGGATTTATGAACAAGTTCGGAAAAGAAAAAAGGATAGTTGTTCTTAGAGAGACAAAACGTAGGAAAGCCGATGGTGGGACTCGAACCCGCGACCCGCGCTTTACGAAAGCGCTGCTCTACCAACTGAGCTACATCGGCGTATCGAGGACCTGCCAGCATGTCACCGAGATCTCTCAACGCCACAGATTATACCCTTTCAGGGCTGTGGTGTCAAGCTCTTTCGCTCCGAGTTCCCTCTGCGAGAAGCCGGCATGCGCTCGACAACTCTCTCGTGATATGGTAAGATGAGAGCCACTATCCGGTACTGCTAGTTTGGAGACTGTATGCGCGCCCTGCTGGTGGCAACAACCAATCGTCATAAATTGGATGAGTTTCGAGCTATTTTTGCCGACTTACCTTTCCGGCTCCTCTCATTGAATGATGTCCAGCTAGATGTAGATGTGCAGGAAACAGGAAAGACTTTTCAGGAAAACTCCACAATGAAAGCTCTGGCATATGCCCGCGCCTCCGGTTTGCTCACTCTTGCCGACGATTCCGGCCTGGAAATAGACGCGCTACACGGAGCGCCTGGCGTGTATTCCGCTCGCTTCGCCGGAGAAGAGACTCCCTACGAAGAGCGCTTCCGCATCATTTTTGAGCAACTGAAAGGGCTCCCGCCAGAGCGCCGGACTGCACGCTTTCGCTGCGTGATCACCATTGCCGAACCATCAGGCTACCACCGCAGCGTGGAAGGCGTGATCGAAGGCTTGATTAGCGAAACTCCGCGCGGCACACATGGCTTTGGCTATGACCCGATTTTCCTGGTGCCGGAGTTGGGGAAGACAACCGCCGAACTGGCACCGGAACAGAAAAACCGCATCAGCCACCGGGGCCGCGCAGCTCTCCAGGCCCGCGCACTACTCGAACACTGGCCGCATACTCCTGCTTCCCCTGAGTAGCCAGTGCGGACGGCAGGCGGCTTGCTTACATCCGGGAGAGCTTGCAACGACTTGCGAAAGTACCAGCATACAATAAGGAACGACCATTTATGGCGAAGAATTCAGCCGTTCGCGTTGCCCTGGATCTGGAGACAACCGGGTTGCACGCTGAACAGGATGCTATCCTCGAAGTTGCCGCCATCAAATTCCGCGACAACGAAATACTCGATACTTTCGAGACCTTCGTGGCTCCCGGACGTCCTATCCCCTATCGCGTTCAACGGCTGACTGGCATCACGCCCGACTTGCTGGCAGGCGCACCCGCCTTTCCTGCGGTTGTCTCCCAATTACGGGCTTTTCTCGCCGACCTGCCGCTGGTCGGCCACAGCATCCCTTTCGACGTCGGTTTTCTGCGCCGCTGGGGACTCGCGCGTACCAATCCGCTGATCGACACGTTCGAGCTGGCCGCCGTGCTGCTCCCCTCGCTCTCCAGCTACAACCTCGGCCAGGTAGCCGAGGCACTGAACATAGAAGTTCCACACGACCGGCACCGCGCGATGGTCGATACGATACTGGCGATGAAGGTTTTTCTGGCGCTTCACCGACGGCTCCAGGCCGTTGACCTCTCACTGCTCAAAGATCTCGCCAGCCTGGACGCTCCACGTTCCTGGCCCCTGCTGCACTTCTTCCGCCAGGAACTACACGACCGTCAGATGCGCGATGGCATCAGCGGATCGCTGAATCGCGGCAGCCTGGGTGATCGCTTCGCAGCCCAGATTGGTATGGACCCGCGTGTGCTGGCTTTCGCTATCGCCGATAGCGCGCGCAGTGAGCAGGTCGGGGCAGTCCCTCGCGGAGAGCAAAAGATGAGCGAGCACTCGTCTGGACAGCCATCACTGCCTGTGACGGTCTTCACTGAGCAAGTACAGGATAGCGCACAGAAGGCACAGCAGACTGCCGCTCATCAGGCCGTTTCTAGCGCCGTTCACGAAGCGTTATCGCAGAAAAAGCCACTGATACTGGAAGTAACTGCTGGCAGCGGTGATTATACCCCGGCGCTACTACCTGCCCTCGCCTGGGTAGCCGAAACTGCTCCTACAGGGACAGTAGATGCCACTCATCCCCGGCGCCTGGTCATCGCTTGCTCCAGCCAGCAGAGCGCACGCAGGCTCATCGAAACAACCCTGCCGCGCCTTCAGCAGCAGTTGAAAACACAGATCTCCGTTGCCTACCTGGCTGAGCGTGGCGGCTATCTCTGTGTTCATCGCTGGTTCGGAGCCGCTTTGCGCCGTACCAGTGGCGAACTGACAGCCGAGCAGGCGCGTGGACTTGCCAAGCTCGGCCTGTGGGCGCAGCAGACACTGACCGGCGAACGCAGTGAACTGACCCTGCTGCCCCAGGAAATGGCGGCCTGGGAACGCATCTCTTCCGGTGTTGAGCGTATTCCGCCCGTCGATAGTCGTATCAGCACAAGCTACGAGCGTTGCACATACCGGCGCAAGGGCTATTGTTTCGTGAGCCGGGCCGAGGAGCGCGTCAGGGACGCGCAAATCGTCGTCACCACACACGGCGGACTGTTCGACGATCTCTCCAACGCCCATTCACTCCTGGCCGGCATTCCGCAGCGCCTTATTCTCGACGCCGACCTGCTCGATGAGGAAAATGCCCGCTGGAGCAGCGCCGAACTCGATCAGACCCGACTGATCGGCCTGCTCAATACTATCGGCGTAGAACTGCCCGATGGACGCTACCAGGGCTTGCTCGCACTGGCCGCCCCATCTTTGCGCGAGAACGGGCCAGGGGGACTCTCCACAAAGCCAACCGTTGCAAAATCCGATCTCGATTCGCGCATGCTAAACTGGTTTCAGGCTCTGCGTCAGGCACGCCTCGCCGTAGAACATTTTTTTGCCTGCGCTGGCCGCCTGCTCGACGAGTTCGCTCAGAACGGCGCCAGCAACGGGGGACGCGACAAAAAGCAGAGCGAAAGCATGGCGCGCTCGCATGGCAGGCGAGGCAGTGAGCGACACGATCAGCCGCTGCGCCTGTCAGGCCAGGTCCGCAACATGAGTCTCTGGCAGGAAACCGCACAGACCTGGCAGCAGGCTGCACAGCGCCTGCAATCTGTTATCGACCTGGCGCACCAGGCCGAAAAAATCATCCTGACCACTCAGCGCAATCGTCACCGGCTCGATATTGGTAGCGGTGAAGACAGTTCGCTCGCCGACGAGCTGGCGGCGGCTGCCCAGGCATTGCTCAAACAAAAACAGCTTGGACAGCAGGCACTCTCTCTCAACGACAGCGAGTACGTTTACTGGCTACGCCTGCCAGCTCCCCCAGGCCCACAACTAAATAGCGGCCCGCAGGCCCGCCAGCCGCAGCAACGCCACAGCGATAGCCCCACCCGCCCTGAAGAGTCGCCGGTCCTTCATGCGCAACTGGTACAGACTCAGGCCCTGTTGCAACGCCTGTTACTGAATGAGAACACCTGCACAATCTTCGCCGGGACTGCCCTGACAGTCGATCACTCTTTCGACTTCGCACGCAGCCGTTTTGGTCTGGAACACGAGAGCTGCCAGGCACACTCTCTCACTGTCGAGCGCCACGAGCAGACGCTCCTTTATATGCCCGACGATGTGCCAGAACCAAATGCCCCACAGTACCAGCGCCACCTGGATGAAATGTTGATCCACCTGGCCTCTACTCTGGAGGGCCAGCTTGTCGTGCTCTATACCTCGCACGCCTCTCTGCGGAGTTCCTATGCCTCGATCAAACCATTGCTGGAAACGCGCAATATTCTCGTTCTGGGGCAGGGAGTCGATGGCTCCCCTCGCCATCTCTGGCAGATTTTCCAGCGCCAGGAGCGCGTAATACTCCTGGGCGCCGGCAACTTCTGGGAAGGCATTGAGGAAATGGACCGTTCGCCTGCCTGCCTGGTGATTACGCGCCTGCCCATGCCGGTGCTTCACGATCCCCCTATCGCAGCACGTGCGGAGCACTATTCCGATCTGTTACACAACCTGACCGTACCGCTAGCGGCGCTGCGCATACGGCGCGCACTCAACCGACTCATGTGGAAAGATACAAAACGTAACACTGTGGTCCTGTTTGACCGTCGTATCGTCTCTAAAGAGTATGGTGCAACGATCCTGCACAGTCTGCCACGCTGCTCACAATATCAGGGAGCAGTCTCGCGTCTGCCCGAAGTCACGCTCGACTGGCTGACCGGGACAGACGCCTGGGAAAATACCTAGAGCTGGAAAGGATAAAAAAGCATGTCAGCAGTCACATCATCGCAGAGAGCATCCGACAAAAATCTGCGAGTCGTTTATGGAGCCTGTCCCCACGACTGTCCCGACACTTGCGCGCTCGAAACGCTTGTAGATGGGCAGGGACGCGCGGTCAGCATTCGTGGTCGCGCTGATCACCCGGTCACGCGCGGCTGGCTCTGCGCAAAGGTGAACCGTTACCTGGATCGCGTGTACCATCCTGAGCGGCTGCTCTATCCCATGCGCCGTACCGGTCCCAAAGGCAGTGGGCAGTTTGAGCGCATCTCCTGGGACGATGCCATTGGTGAGATCAGCGCGCGCTGGCGCGACATCATCGCCCGCTACGGCGCACAGGCTATTTTACCTTATAGCTATGCGGGAACGCTTGGACTGGTACAGGGAGCCGTGACCGATAAACGATTCTGGAATCGGCTCGGCGCCTGTGGCCTGGAACGCGCCATCTGCGGACATGCAGCCGAGGAAGCCGTCCAGTTGACGCTTGGCGGACGCCTGGCCCCCCCGCCGGACATGCTCGCCGCGAGCAAACTCATCCTGATCTGGGGCAGCAATCCTGCCAGCACCGCACCTCATATCATGCCTTTCCTGCGCCAGGCCCAGCACAACGGCGCGCGCGTCATCGTCATCGACCCGATTCGCACGCTGACGGCCCGTTCCGCCGACCAGCATATCCAGCCATATCCCGGCACAGATGCGGCGCTGGCGCTTTCAATGATGCATGTTATGGTGACGGAAGGGTTGCACAACCAGCAGTGGCTTGACCGGCACACACTTGGCTGGCCTCTCCTGCTGGAGCGTGTCATGCAATTCCCGCCTGAACGGGCGGCGCAGATCACCGGTCTTGCAGTCGAAACCATCGTTGAACTGGCACGCAGCTATGCCACCACATCACCGGCGCTCCTGCGCGTGAGCGACGGCATTAACCGCCACACCAATGGGGGACAGACAGTACGCACGCTGGCCTGCCTGCCGGCAGTTACCGGCCAGTACGGCCTGCCGGGTGGCGGCCTGATGTACAGTACCAGTGACTGGCTCCGCTGGGATAGTGAAGCCGTCGGACACAGCCACGATGCCGCCTGCCCGCCGCAGCCGCGCCGCGTCAACATGAATCGCCTGGGAGCAATCCTGACCGGCGAAGTGGACCCGCCAATCTACTCGCTCTATGTCTACAATGCAAATCCCGTCGCCTCATCGCCCAATGCAGGTAAGATCGTCGAGGGCTTGATGCGCGATGATCTGTTCACCGTCGTACACGAGCTGTTCGAGACGGATACCGCGCGCTACGCCGATATCGTGCTGCCTGCAACCAGCCAGCTTGAGCAGATGGATCTCCACAAGCCCTATGGACATCTCTCGCTCCAGTTCAATCTGCCCGCTATCGCTCCACTCGGTGAAGCGCGCTCGAACTGGGACGTAATGCGCGCCCTGGCAGCGGCGATGGGCTTTAACGAACCCTGGTTACAGGACGACGCCGAGGGAGTAATCCGCGAAGTGCTGGCCGCTACGGCTGCCCATGAGCCGCTCTTACAGGGCATCACGCTCGAACGCCTGAAAAGCGAAGGATCAGTTCCACTGGCTATCCCGGAGCATGCGCGCGTACCTTTTGCCGATGGAGTATTCCGCACCCCTTCCGGCAAAGTAGAAATCTACTCCGAGCAGGCAGCCGCGAAGGGCTACGATCCCATACCAGGCTGGGAGCCAGAAGCCGAAACCGGCATTGGCCGGTACACTCCTGCCACCGATGTCGCACATGTCGCGCACAAACAGGCTCTACCACTGCTCTGCCCGGCCTCGCATCACTTCATCAGTTCATCCTTTGGCAATGTCGAAATCCTGCGGCGCAAACAGGGCAAGCCGACACTGAGCATCAATCCTGTTGATGCCGAGGCGCGTGGTATTCGCAGCGGGCAGCCGGTGCGCGTGAGCAACGAGCGCGGCTGGTGCCGCCTGATCGCCGAAGTAACTGAGGATGTGCGCCCCGGCGTCCTGGCAACAACCACCGTCTGGTGGCCGCGCTTCAGTCCTGACCAGCGCAATGTGAACTGGACGACATCTGATCGCCTGGCCGATTTCGCTGGCGGCAGCACCTTCTACACTAACCTCGTCAGAGTCGAGCCTGTCGAATAAGTGCTCTTGCGTTTTATCATGCGAGGGGGTAGAATCAACTGTGGTTCCACACTGTTTCTGGTATCGTGTAAGATCAGTGCAGGCAGCAGGGCAAGCAAGCATCCTCAACGCCCTGCGCGTGCCTCACACGAAGCCAACCCCCAAGAAAGGTAGCACGAAGTCGAATGACCATAACAACTCGACCACGCACAATTGGTGAGTTGCGTGAAAGTGGATATAAGGTACTTTCCGTCAAGGAAGAGATGCGCAAAAATCTCATCCAGAAGATTCGCAAAGGAGAAGAGCTGTTTCCGGGGATTATTGGCTACGAGGATACGGTGATCCCTCAAATCGAGAACGCCATCCTCTCCGGGCAGGACATTATCTTTCTTGGCGAGCGTGGTCAGGCAAAAACCCGCATGGCACGCGGCCTCGTCAATCTCCTGGACGAGGCCATCCCGGTCATAGCCGGCTGCGAGATCAACGATAGCCCATATGAGCCGATCTGTAGAGCCTGCCGCGATAAGGTGGCCGAACTCGGCGATGACGTCGCCATCACCTGGTTGCCACGCGACCGGCGCTACGGCGAAAAGCTGGCTACGCCCGATATCACCATCTCGGACCTGATCGGTGAGGTGGACCCTGTTCGCGTGGCGGAAGGGCGCTACCTCTCGGATGAACTCACCATCCACTATGGTATGATCCCTCGCACGAATCGTGGGATCTTCTGTATTAACGAATTGCCCGACCTCGCCGAGCGCATCCAGGTTGGCCTGCTCAACATCATGGAAGAGCGCGATGTGCAGATTCGCGGCTACAAAATCCGCCTGCCACTCGATGTCTACGTCGTCGCCAGCGCCAACCCGGAAGACTATACCAATCGCGGGCGCATTATCACGCCACTCAAAGACCGCGTTGGCTCAGAGATTCGCACCCACTACCCGCGCACCGTTGAGCACGAAATTCAGATCATGGAAGAGGAGAGCAACCACTTCTCAACAGAGGGACTGGAGATCATCTATCCCCGCTTCATGAAGGAAGTGGTGGCCGAAATCACTCACCAGGCCCGCCGCAGCAACGATATTAGCCAGCGTTCCGGCGTGAGCGTGCGCGTCTCAATCGCCAACTCTGAGAATATCATGAGCAACGCCTGCCGCCGCGCTTTGCGCCTGCGAGAACGCTATGCCGCGCCACGTATCAGCGATCTGTCGGCTGTCATGGCCTCGACATGCGGCAAAATCGAACTGGACGCCGTTGGCGATGTGAAAGAGGATCGCGTGGTGCAGAAGCTCATCAACAACGCCGTAAACAGCGTGTTCAGCAACTACTTCGATGCGCGCGAGTTCGAGCAACTGGTTGCAGGTTTTGAGCGCGGGCTAAGCGTGCAGGTGGGCGATGACCTGCCGGCAATGGAGTACGTCAACCAGCTCTCCAGAGTTGGCGGACTGAGCAAGGCCATCGACAAACTGGGCGGGCGCGGCAATCCGGCCAGCATCGCATCCGCCGTCGAGTTTATTCTCGAAGGGCTGCACCTCAACCGGCGCCTCAACAAAGACGCGCTCGGCGGCAAAACCCGCTATCGTCGCTAATAAGATACTTTCGTAGCGCAGACTCCTTCCAGCCAGCAGCCAGGCCAGAACCGGCAGCAGCAACGCTCGCTGGCTGTAGAGATATGGGAGAAACGGCTCATGTTTGAACGCTTTTTTAGAAATCGCTACGGCTATTCACGCTGGGATGGGACGCAGCGCATCGAAGGGCTTGACGCCGACGATATCCTGAAGGCGCTCTCCGATGACTACCTGGAAAACGGCGACCTGCAACAGGCCCTCAAACGCCTGATGCAGGAAGGCATTCGCGGCCAGGATGGACGCCAGGCACTGGGCCTGCGCGAGATGCTGGAACGCATGCGCCAGTCGCGCCGCGACATACTCAACCGCTACAATATGGCTTCCGGCGTGATGGACGACCTGCGCCAGAAGCTGGAAGAGATCAAGCAACTAGAACGCGAAGGCATCCAGCGCCGCCTGGATGAGCAGGGCCAGCAGCAAAATCAGCAGGCGCAGGAAGGCCAGGGTCAGTCGGCAACGCAACAGCGAGAATCCCAGAGCAGCGGACAACCTCAAAGCAGCCAGAGTAGCCAGAGCAGCCAGGGCGGGCAACAGATCCGCTCCGGCAGCCAGGCCGGTCAGACAGGCCAGCCAGGGCAACAAAGCCAGAGCGCGCAAAGCGGGCAGGATGGCGAGCTATCGCCAGAGCAGATGCGGCGCATGCTGGAGATGATCGCCAGGCGCAAGCAGGAATATCTCGATAACCTGCCGAAGGATATCCCCGGCCAGATCAAGGGTCTGTCCGAGTACGACTTCATGGACGAGCAGGCGCGCGAAAAGTTCCAGGAACTGATGGACAGCTTGCAGCAGCAGATGATGCAACAGTTCTTCCAGGGCATGCAGCAATCTCTACGCAGTATGACACCGGAAGATATCGCACGCCTGCGCGAAATGATCCGCGATCTGAACAAAATGCTGCGCGAACGCCAGCAAGGATTGGAACCCGACTTCGACTCGTTCATGCAGAAGCACGGGCAATACTTCCCCGGCGTCAACTCACTGGATGACCTGATCGAGCAGATGCAGCAGCAGATGGCTGCCATGCAGGGCATCATGGACAACCTGTCGCCTGAGCAGCGCCGCGAGTTGCAGGATCTCATGGACCAGCTCATGGGAGATGACCGCATCCGCGTCGATCTGATGGAACTGGCAGCGAACCTTGAGGCCATCGCGCCAATGGACCAGGTGCGCACGCGCTTCCCCTTTCGCGGCCAGGAAACACTGCCACTCAACCAGGCCATGCGCATGATGGGACGCATGCAGCAGATGGAAGGTTTGGAAGAGCAGTTCCGCGCGGCGCGCCGCCTGGATGACCTTGAGGCCATCGATAGCGAGAAGGTCAAAGAACTGCTCGGCGACGAAGAGTATCAGTCCATCGAGCAGTTAAAAGAGTTGATGAAGATGCTGGAAGAGGCTGGCTACATCGAGAAAAAAGGCAATCGCTGGGAACTGACGGCGCGTGCCATTCGCAAGATCGGCCAGAAGGCGCTCCAGGACATCTTCAACAAGATGAAACGCGATGGCTTCGGACGGCACGTCAGCCCGTTCAGAGGCACCGGCGGAGAGCGCACCGACGAGAGCAAGTCCTACCAGTTCGGCGATCCCTTCCTGCTCGACCTGCAAAAAACGCTGATGAATTCGCTCTATCGCAGCGGCACAGGCACACCAGTCAGGCTGGCAAAAGAGGATTTCGAGGTCTACAAAACCGAGTTCACCACGCAGTCCTCAACCGTGCTGATGATCGACATGAGCCTGAGCATGATCTACAACGGCTGCCAGCAGACGGCGAAAAAAGTTGCCGTTGCGCTTGAGAGCCTGATCCGCTCACAATTTCCGCGTGATAACCTCTATATCGTCGGCTTCTCGTTTATGGCACGTGAATACAAGCCCCACGAACTGATCGAGATCAGCCTGTACGACAATGATCGCGGCACCAACATGGCTCACGGTCTGATGCTGGCACGACAACTGCTTGGCCGGCATCACGGTGTCAACAAGCAGATCATCATGATCACCGACGGCGGTCCTACTGTCTGGTATGAGGAAGAGTACGGCGGCTGGCAATTCGCCTATCCCAGTCCCTACGCCGAGCAGCAAACCCTGCTCGAAGTGCAACGCTGCACGCGCGAAGGCATCACCATCAATACGTTCATGCTCTACGACGATCCCTGGATGATTGCCTTCGTCGATCAGATGGCCTCAATCAATCATGGACGCACTTTCTATACCGATAAGGACAACCTGGGCGAATACCTGCTGGTCGATTACCTCAACAGCAAGCGCAAGCTGATCTCGTAGTCGCTTACGGTCATCCACTGCCTTCTGGTCACCTTGTCAAACATCAAAGCCTTCGCAGCGAACTGATGCGAAGGCTTTTTCTTTCCAACAGAGAGGAACTTCAGATTACTCCTGTGGCAAAGACGCCCGTCGGAGCTGGCAGTTAATCAGCAAGCCAGGCACATTCCCTATACCGTCCAATGCTTGCTGTTCTCTCTACATGCCCGCTTTTTCTCACTTCGTTGCAGCACGAAAAACTCTCATCCGCCTTTATTATAGCATAAGCGCACTAGTTGCAGCAATATGCGCAGAGCATAGCTGTCCAGAAAGAACTGTCTGGCTGTTCTGCTACAGGGAGAGAGAGAGCTCCGGCTGAATGGCATCCTTCTCGAAGGAGGAGAGTATGCTATCCCTTCGCTATATTTTATAATAGCCAGTGATGATCGAGACAGGCAGACTCTTTTTATCAGAGAGGCATAATCGAACATGGTGGAATCCATCCCCTCTCTATTCCTGGAAGGGCTGCGACAACTGGGCCTGGATGAGCAAGATAAACATATGCTGGCACAGTTTGCACACTACTGCCGGGAACTGCTCGAATGGAATACACGCTTTAATCTGACGGCCATCAAAGATCCGCAGGAAGTCTGGATCAGGCACTTTCTGGACTCGCTCTCGCTGCTCACCGTCTATGACCGGCCAGAGGCGCGTGTGCTGGATATCGGTTCAGGCGCAGGCTTTCCAGGCATACCGCTGAAAATCGTGCGGCCCGCCTGGCACATCACGCTGCTTGAGGCAACGGGCAAGCGCGTGACCTTCTTGCGCCACATTGTCGAAACGCTGCAACTTGAGCATGTCACGTGCGTGCAGGGACGCGCAGAAGAACTGGCGCACCGGCCAGAGTATCGCGGCGCATTCGACCTGGTGACAGCGCGCGCCGTCGCCTCACTGGCTCAATTACTGGAATATGCCGCACCCTTCACGCGCGTGGGCGGCGTGATCATTTTTCCCAAAAAAGGCGAACTGGCCGCAGAACTAGCACAGGGAAAACGCGCCGCGCACCGTGTGGGAGCGGTATTGCAGAACGACGCCCCGGTCAACCTGCCGGGGCTTGCCGATGGGCGGCGCCTGCTGGTGTGGGAACAGCAACAGATGTGTCCGCAACAGTACCCGCGCAGTGGCGCAGCAATGGCAAAGCGACCACTGGGATAATATAATTCAGCGCATAGCATTGTAGGGCAGTCGCGGGTCCCGCTCTGGTAAAGCCAGTACATCGCGGATCTGGATGGTCTTGCCACGCTGCGGACTGACCGAAACCAGCGCGATGGGCGTCTCCAGCAGCTCTTCCAGGCGTCTGAGATACGCTTTCGCTGCCGCTGGCAGATCCTCGTAATGAGCGATGCCAGTGGTACTGCACTGCCAGCCTTCGATCTCTTCGTAGATCGGCTCGCAGGCCGCCAGATCGTTCAAAGTGGCGGGCAGACTGTGGATGATGTTGCCACGCAGATTATAAGCCGTGCAGATCTTGATCGCAGGGAACGTATCAAGCACATCCAGTTTCGTAATGACCGCCACATCCAGCCCGTTAAGCTGCGCCACAAAGCGACCCGCGACGGCGTCAAACCAGCCACAGCGGCGCTCACGTCCCGTATTGGTACCATACTCATGGCCACGATCACGCATGGTTATACCGGTAGAATCGAACAGACCGGTGGGCATCGGCCCGCTGCCCACGCGGGTAATATATGCTTTATAGACGCCGATCACGCGGTCAATAGAACCCGGCGGCAGGCCCGCACCAACGGGAGCATTGGCAGCCATTGTTGAAGAGGAAGTCACATAGGGATACGTCCCGAAATCAATGTCAAGCAGCGCTCCCTGCGCCCCTTCCAGCAGAATCATCTTCTGCTCAAATAACGCATCGTGCAGCATTTTTTGCGTATCTACGATATAGGGACGCAGGCGCTGGCCATAGGCAAAGTATTCACCATGAATTTCTTCGAGAGAGAGGGGGGGTTGACCATAGATCTGTGTGATCATGCGATTCTTTTGCTGGAGAATCGTCGCCAGCTTCGCCCTGAAGGTATCCACATCGAGCAAGTCGGCCATGCGAATGCCGGTGCGAGCCGCTTTGTCAACATAAGCAGGCCCGATGCCTCGCTGCGTGCTATCAATCTTGTCAGCACCGCGTGCCTCTTCTTCAAGACGATCCAGCAAAAAGTGGTATGGCATTACCACATGAGCACGCTCACTGATATAGAGCCGCGAAACATCTATCCCCTGCTGCTGGAGCTGTTCCATCTCCTCAAGCAGCCCTCGCGGGTCCACAACGACGCCATTCCCGATAATGCAGGTAGTGTTCGGATACAGGATGCCCGATGGGACCAGGCGGAAGGAGAATTCACCTTTTTCATGTACTACGCGATGGCCGGCATTGCTTCCACCCTGGTAGCGAACAACAAAATCCGCACGCATCGCCAGTTCATCAACGATTTTCCCTTTTCCTTCATCTCCCCACTGCGCTCCAACGATTGCGACTACCGCCATGTGCAATTCCTCTCAGTTTTCTAAGTTCTCGTGCCGGCTCCTACCATAACAGAACAGCGAGATCTTCTCGCAGGCACGCGAGATCCGCCGCTGCCCCGGCTGGCAAAGAGCAGGCACAGGTAGCTCTTCCAAATACAGGATATCTGAACCCGTGTCACATTACATTACAAATCTTTCATTGTCAATAGTTAACTCAAGGGTGCTGGATGTAGTTCAGCAGCAGTTGATCTGTAATCTGTTCGATGGGCGCTCGATCATCGGTGAAGACGAGACCTCCATCAGGCTGTCCTCGTTGCGCAACCGGTAGTACCTCACTGGCAACCTGGCCCATCACTTCGTTGGCACTGAAGCGGGACAGGTTCGCCCGTAGCGTCTCGATAGAAGTTGGCTGCATCGTCGCCATCACTTCGGTGTTGAATGTGCCGGGAACATTGAAGGTGTAGACGCTGGGAAAGACACTGTGCATCGTATTCACAAAAGCCTGGACAAGGCGATAATCAGTCGCAGTATGGCCCGTATTGAGCGCCACAACACCCCCAGGCGAAAGATGATCACGCACTTCATTAAAGAACTCGCGCGTCGTCAGTTGAAAAGGAATATACGGTTGCTGAAAGGCATCTATCACGACAACATCGTATTTTGCGTGCGTCGTTGCCAGGAACGCCCGTCCATCCTGGACGTAGACATGCAGATTCGGCTCGTTCATGTCAAAATATTTGCGGCCAACCTCGACGATGGCCGGGTCGATTTCAACACCATCTATAGCAACAGGTCCGTAGACCTGGGTAAACTGGCGGGCAATTGTGCCGGCAGCCAGGCCGATGATAGCGACACGCTTCAGTTTCTGTGGTGTAAAACCCTGATTGAAATACGGCGCCGCCAGAAAATAGTCCCAGTACCAGCCGGTGAGCACACGCTGGGGATCGGGATAGTAGATGGAGTGGATAGCCTGTCCCTCGTTGAGAATCAGTTCACGGGTGCCATCGGGCTGTTGAGTGACCTGGATATAGTTATAGAGCGATTCCTGCTCATAGCGCAGGTAGGGAATCTCTTTGAGTGGTCCCAGTGGCAGCAGCAGCAGAATAAGCGGAATGGCGAACGAAGGGCGCCAGCGCGGGCGCATACCCCACAGCGATGCTGCAAAGAGCAGTGCGCCAAAAATAAGCAACGAGCGGCGTACACCGACTGCGGGGATCAGCCAGAGGACCGGCAGAAACGCTCCGAGAATACTGCCCAGCGTAGAGATCGCGTAAAGCGATCCGCTGATACGTCCACTGTGGTCAACGTCTTTTGTCAGCAGGCGTACAGCGAACGGAGAAACCAGGCCGAGCAACGTCACCGGCACGGCAAAAAGCAGCGCCGAGCCAAGCAGCGAGCTGGCAAAAACGCTCACCGAGAGCTGAGCGATGCCCGTAATCGACCAGTTGAGAATGCTCTGGCTGATCAGGGGAATAATACAGGTAGCCAGGCCGGCAAGAGCGGTCAGATTACACAGTACACGCGCCGAAGGATAGCGGTCAGCCAGGCGCCCGCCCAGGAAATAGCCAGCCGTCAAATAGAGCAGGATCAGACCAATCAAAACGGCCCAGATGAGCAGCGATGTGCCGAAATAGGCGCCTAGAAGACGAGAAGCACACATTTCAAGCGCGAGAGAAGTCATTCCGCCAATAAAGACGAGTATAATAAGAAAGTATTTCACAGGCCCTCCACGTTACTGCGTCGCCTGAGCCGGCAAGAACTGGTACTTGCCGAGCATATATCCAAAGGCCTGCGCATTCACCTGATCAAACTGGGCATCGGCAGCTTCTAGTTCGATCACATAGGCCTGCCCCTGATAGACGGTGGCATAGGCGACCACCCGCTCGCGCTGCTCGCCGTTCTGGTAATAGGCCACGCCATAAATCCAGGTGGTGCCGCCAATCGTGGCAGGCCCGGTAGCGGACGGCGGCGTGTAGCCCGGCTTTGCTGAATAATTGGTTTGCAGGTCGGCCATGACAATATCGCCAGCGGTGCTGGTGGTAGGTCCGAGCGCCTTGAAGGATGCAAATTGATCCGGCGCAGCCGGGTTGGTGAACTGCACACCGTTTGCGTTACTGGCCGCGCCTGGTTGCCAGGTCGCCGGATACTCCGTCGAGAAGCCATAGCTGGCGCAGGTCTGCCCACACCAGACAAATCCGTTGTCCGGGGGCGGCGTAGCAGGCGCCGTTGGCGTTGGCGGTGCAGTTGGCGAAGGAGTAGGAGTAGGTGTTGGCGCCTGGGTCGGCGAGGGCGTCGCTTGCGGTGTGGGGACAGGGGTCGCCGTAACCTGGGACGTGA
>JADBKA010000369.1 GCA_014896635.1 Ktedonobacteraceae bacterium | reverse complement strand
GGCGGAGACCGAAAATACCTTCCGAGCCTACCTGGCTGATACAGGGGAAGGTCCGTTCCTGCGTACAGGCGATCTCGGCTTCATTCATCAAGGTGAATTATTCATTACCGGGCGCCTGAAAGATCTGATCATTATTCATGGCAGCAACCACTACCCACAGGATATCGAGCAGACAGCTGAACGTAGCCACCCGGCGCTACGGATGGGCGGGGGAGCGGCTTTTTCGGTGGATGTAAATGGCGAAGAGCGACTGGTGATCGTCCATGAGATCGAGCGCCAGGCCATGCGTGGCGACAAAACTGCCATCGTCGATAGTATCTGCCAGGCAGTAGCCGAGCAGCATGAACTCCAGGTCTATGCTGTGACGCTGATCAAGCCCGGCAGCATGCTGAAGACATCCAGCGGCAAAGTCCAGCGCCGCGCCTGCCGGGAGAGCTTTCTGGCAAAGACGCTCGACGCCGTGTATGAATGGACACTCGAAGCGCAAGAAGATCAGAGCAAGCGGGAAGAGAGAACGGGTCAGGAAGTCGTGGTTGTCCAACCATCTGCTGAAGCAAGGAAAGAAGGAGAGGCGATGCAGGACAACATACAGCCGCAAGGCGCTCAGGCCACGCGAAGCGGGCAGTCGGGGGCTGAGCGGCGTAAATCCAGAGCAGCTATTGAAGCATGGCTGGTCGAGCAGATTGCAAAACAGTTGCAGATCAGCCCGCGTGCTATTGATGTACGCACACCCTTTGCGCACTATGGCATGGACTCGGTCCAGGCTGTGACGCTCTCGGCTGACCTGGAGGACTGGCTGGGACGCGAGTTCTCGCCTACGCTGGCCTACGACTATCCAACGATAGAATCGCTGTCTCACTACCTGGCAGGGGACACGCCTGCGACAGAAGCAGTACCGGCAGAAAAGACACCTGAGCGCAGAGAAGATAGCCAGGCCATTGCTGTCGTTGGCATCGGCTGTCGCTTCCCCGGTGCTCCCGACCCGCAGAGTTTCTGGCGCCTGCTCAGCGAAGGGCGGGATGGCATTTCCGAAGTGCCGCCTGATCGCTGGGACGCGCAGGCGTTCTATGATGCGAGCCGCGCAACGCCCGGCAAGATGCATACGCGCTGGGGTGGCTTCCTGGAACAGGTTGACCAGTTTGATCCTTCGTTCTTCAGAATCTCGCCGCGTGAGGCCGCGCACATGGACCCGCAGCAGCGACTGCTCTTAGAGGTAGCCTGGGAAGCTCTGGAGCATGCCGGCATCGCGCCCGATTCCCTGGCTGGCAGTCAGACAGGCGTTTTTATTGGCATCAGCAGCAACGATTACCTGCAATTGCAGGGCGACGATCTCTCCTTGCTCGATGCCTACTCCGGTACCGGCAATGCGCACAGCATTGCTGCTAACCGCCTGTCCTATTTCTTCGACCTGCATGGGCCGAGCGTAGCGATGGATACTGCTTGCTCATCCTCGCTGCTTGCGGTTCACCAGGCCTGTCAGAGTCTGCGCAGCGGCGAGTGTGATATGGCTATTGCCGGCGGAGTGAACGTCATTCTAGTGCCGCAGGTGACCATCACCTTTTCGCAGGCACAGATGATGTCTGCCGATGGGCGTTGCAAAACGTTTGATGATGATGCCGATGGCTATGTGCGCTCAGAAGGCTGCGGCCTGGTGGTACTGAAACCGCTGGCGGCTGCCGAGCGCGACGGTGATCCGATTCTCGCGGTAATTCGTGGCTCGGCTGTCAACCAGGACGGGCGCAGCAACGGGCTGACCGCGCCCAACGGCCCGGCACAGGAAGCTGTGATTCGCCAGGCACTGCGTAACGCCGGTGTGGCACCAGAGCAGATCAGCTATGTCGAGACGCACGGCTCCAGTACGCCACTTGGCGACCCGATTGAGTTCGATTCCCTCAAAGCTGTGCTGATGCAGAATCGCGCGCCCGATCAGATCTGCGCCATTGGCTCAGTCAAGACGAATATCGGACACCTGGAGGCTGCCGCAGGAATTGCGGGCCTGCTCAAGGTTGTGCTGAGCTTGCAGCACGGCGAGATTCCGCCCCACCTGCACCTGAAGAAGCTGAACCGTCATATTGACCTGGCGGGTACTGCTTTTGTGATCCCGCGCGAGCGGCGGCCCTGGCCTGCTGGCAGGCGTCGCCTGGCTGGTGTCAGCGCCTTTGGCTTCGGCGGCACCAACGTGCATATGATCCTCGAAGCAGCTCCCGCCCGCGTTCTGACCACCGGCGAAGTAGAGCGGCCTCTGCACGTTCTGACGCTTTCGGCGCAAAGCCAGACTGCTCTCCAGGCGCTGGCGCACCGCTATGTAGCTTTTCTCGCGCAGCCATCAGTATCAGCCGCTTCGGCAGCCGATATCGGCTTCACGGCGAACAGTGGACGTACGCATTTTGCGCATCGCCTCGCCTTGGCCGCCCGTACCCCTGGTGAGATGCGCGAGCGCCTGCAAGCGTTCGCCGACGGTTTCGGTGAGCAGACCGGCGCAGCGGTACACTATGCGAAGGTGGTGCCTGGCAAGCGCCCGAAAGTTGCCTTCCTCTTCACGGGCCAGGGAGCGCAATACTTTGGCATGGGCCGGCGACTCTATGAAACTCAGCCTACGTTCCGCCGTACACTTGACCGCTGTGACGAGATTTTACGCGCCTACCTGGCGCGACCACTGCTCTCGGTGCTCTATCCCGACCCCGGCATTGCCGCGCCGCTGCATGAGACGGCCTACACACAGCCGGCGCTCTTTGCCCTGGAATACGCCCTGGCCGAGTTGTGGCGCTCCTGGGGAGTCGAGCCAGATGCGGTGATGGGCCACAGCGTGGGAGAGTACGTCGCGGCATGTGTGGCCGGTATGTTCAGTCTGGAAGATGGTCTCAGGCTGATCGCGGAGCGTGCGCAGTTGATGCAGGATCTGCCGCAGAAAGGCGCGATGATCGCCGTCTTCGCCGAACCATCTCAACTGGAAGCAGTGCTGGCTCCTTTCGCAGATCAGGTGACGATCGCAGCCATCAATGGCCCAAAGAATACCGTACTTTCAGGTGAGCGAGAAGCAATCCAGGCCATTCAACGCCGCCTGGAAGCTGAGGGAGTGCTGGCTCACCCGATGGTCGTCTCTCACGCTTTCCATTCCCCGTTGATGGAACCGATGCTAGATATCTTTGAACAGACGGCGAAGGAGGTGCGGTACGAGCCGTTGCGCATCCCGCTGGTCTCTAATCTCAGTGGGCAGATGCTCAACGTCGGCGAGACGCTCGATGCGCACTACTGGCGCCGTCATGCGCGCGAAGCCGTTCAGTTCGCGGCAGGGATGCGCACACTTGCCCGGGAAGGCTATGAGCTGTTCCTGGAACTGGGTCCCACTTCCACGTTGCTGACGATGGGAAAGCATTGCCTGCCGGAGA
>JADBKA010000368.1 GCA_014896635.1 Ktedonobacteraceae bacterium | reverse complement strand
ATCGTTGCCGCCATAGGTCAGGCCCACGTTCTCCTGGATATTGGCGAGGCCGTTAATCAGCATATTAAGGTTGCTAATGACAATGTGCGGTGTGTCCAGGCGATAGTAGAGATTCACATTATAGCCACCAATGGAAGGGGTATAGAGGGCGAGGGTGTGATTGGCGGAGCTTAGCTGATCAAACAGGGCCAATAAAGCTTTATCCGAGACCAGGGCGGAGAAAAAGTAGAAGGGATGCTGACCCTGAAATACTTGCGTATTAAAGTTCTGACCATGCCAGTAGGGGTCAGCGCCATCGCTATTGAAGATACCGACCACGCGCAATGTGACGTTCTGAGTGAGCGGAGGTGCCTGATTATTATTGTTGAAGCCGGAAAAATTCGGCATATACTTGTAGTAACTCAGTTGCAGTTGAAAGGTTGAGCCAATCTGCGCGTGTAGTTGTTTAGCGGCACCAGTGGTTAATAGCGCCTCAAGCTCGCTGGCAGGCCGGGCAGTGAGCTGTGGCAGGCGGCCTTGCGCCAGTGCAATGTGTGGCGCAGCCTGTGTCATATTGGTGGCGAAAATCTCTATTGATGATTGTGAGTTGGCCGGTTTGACCGGTGGGGGGGTAGCGAACGAGAAACCTTCCGTCGCTATCATTGACTGCTCCGGTTGTACCAGCGACCCCAGGTTCTGCTGTAACAACTGGGTCATCTGCTGATCCAGGCTGTTCGAGACGGCGCTGGAGAAGCCAGTTGGACTCGCATTGATCTGTATTTCGGAACTGGTCGGAGTTGCGTTCAGCGTGTTGCGCAACGCAGCGGTGGTCATGATAGTGCTGAACAGGGGTACAGCGCAGGCAATGACGACCGCCGCGATGACGCCAAGCGCAGTGATGAACAACAGAAACCACGTCTGGCGCAGGCGCAAGTAGGCCAGTGTGACAATAGAAGCAAAGGGAAGGCGATTCTCAGATTGGACAGGTTGTGGCGATTGCGACATTGGCTTCTCTTTTCCAACAACTAAAATAGCCGGGTGAAATGGCGCAAGAAATAAACTGTTATCACTATAGCCCAAGAGCAGGACACCCGCAAGTAGGCGCAGAGCAAGCGCACGGCATTGCCTCTACTATACGATGATGAAGCACTTGTCTGTTATCCTTGTAGAGGTGTCCCTGGCGGGTACCCTGGTGTGCAGTCGTCCTGCTCTTCCTTCGCTTGAAGGTGATATAATACGCCTATCCTGATCTAAGTAACAAAGGCGAGACCTCATCATATGTACGAAAAAATCGATCATGTATCAATGGAAAATGCAGACGGAAGAGAAGAGCGAGAAGAGCGCGAGAATAACGGGAACGGAGACATTTCTTCACGCAACACACTACGCTATATCATTCTGGGCCTGCTCTGGGCACATCCCATGAGCGGCTATGACATCAAACAGGCTTTTGATCGCGCACTTGCCAGCTACTGGAACGCGGGCAACAGCCAGATTTATACAACGCTTAAGAGTTTGAGTCAGGCCGGGCTGGTCGAAGCGGAGGTGATTGTGCAGACGGCACGCCCAAATCGCAAGGTGTATCGTCTCACTCCGGCGGGTCAGAGCGAGCTAGAACGCTGGCTACAGGAGGATGTGCCGGATCGCTATACAAAGGATGAGTTTCTGACCAAGCTCTTTTTCTGTGGCGAAACCTCAGACGAGATCGCGCTCCAGCATCTACGCGAGCACCGCGAGACGTTGCGCGCGCAACTGGCGCAGATGGAGTGGGCGCGCCAACAATACGCCAGCCGCCCCAGCCGTCGCCCGCGCCTGCTGGAATACCAGATGCTCGTGCGCGAATATAAAGAAGCCGTCCTCAAAGCCGGTTTAGAGGTTACAGAGCGCGCCATCGCCCGCATCGAAAACCGGCAGCATTAGAACTGCGAGCAAGGCCGCCGCGCAGAGGATAAGCGCTCGCTTACATCTCATCATTCACAGAAGAGATGACATTTTAGCTAGCCACAGCGATAATGTTGTGTTTCATCCGTTCATGGCTTATAGTACACAGTACCATTTTGTCATGTTTAAACGAGAAGGCAAAAACAGTTACGCATGAGCAATAGGGCAGAAAAACGCGCGTTATCTTCTTCCAACCGGCCATATCAGTACTACAATTGGCAGAATCAACAGAATCAACAGGTCCATCCTTTTGCACCGCAACTGGCAGCCGAGCCGGCGCAGGACACGGGCATGATTCAGCGTGCCAAAGTGGCGCGGGCCGCGTTTCTGAATACAGGTGCTTTTCTGCTCAGCAGCATTCTTGGCCTGCTCGGCACTTTTATCTTTTCTTATGACTTCGGTGCCACCAGGTTTTCCGATGCCTATTATCAAGCATACATTATTCCTGACCTGATCTATACCGTCGTCGCCGGTGGCGCGCTTAGCTCGGCCTTCATTCCGGTGTTCACGAAGTATGCCGAGGGGCAGCGCGACGAGAGAACGGCCTGGCATATCGCCAGCAGCGCGCTGAATCTGGCTACCGTCAGCGTGATCGTGCTGGCTGCTGTCGCTATGCTGCTCGCTCCAGTGCTGGTGCCATTATATAGCCCCGATTTTCCGCCCACCGAACTCGCCTTAACCATTACTCTGACACGCCTCATGCTGTTTCAGGCCATTGTCCTCGGCTCTGGTGTCATCGTGAGCGCGATTCTGAACACCAAAAACGACTTCACGCGCACCGCCATCGGTACCGTCCTCTATAATGTGGGGCAGATCATCGGCCTGATACCCGGCCTTGTGCTGGCCTTTCACGCCCGCGTCCATACCCTTAACGACTTCACGGTCTACTCTGCTACCCTGGGCGTCGTGTTAGGGGCGGTTTTGCAGGTCGGGGTACAGCTTCCCGGCCTCTCCAAAGTCGGGATGCGTTATAGCTTTGCCTTCGACTGGCGGCATCCTGGCGTCAGACAGATATTGCGCCAGATGTTGCCGCGTGCCATGAACTCCGCCATGTTGATGTTTAGCACCGCTGTAGACCGTTACCTGCTCTCCATCCTGGGCACTGTTGTCAGTGCCACGCTGCTGAGTGGCCTGATTACGGACTATTTCAACGCTTTCTCTATTCTAGTGCTGCCCATCTCGCTTTTTGGCTCCTCTGTCGCTACCGCTGCCTTTCCGACACTTTCCAGCTATGTCGCCCGTGAGCGCTATGACCGCGTGCGTTCAATTATCATTGAGAACTTGCGTGGCATTCTCTTTCTGGCAATGCCCTCTACAGCCGGTCTGATGGTACTGGCTTTGCCTATCATCCAGGCGTTGCTAGAACATGGCCCCCATTTTACCTTGCAGGCCGCGCAGTTTACCGCGCTTACGCTCACCTTTTTCGCGCTCGGCCTGCCCGCGCTGGGCGCGCTCGCCGCGTGGGCGGTGGCCGGCCACGGCGGTCCGGCCA
>JADBKA010000367.1 GCA_014896635.1 Ktedonobacteraceae bacterium | reverse complement strand
GTGCGCGAACTCCTCACGCATGCCGCTCGCCTCGGCGAGCCACCCGCCATAGTTGGCAAAGCCGAAGTTGACCAGATCAACATTATCAGCCGCTGGATACACCGCCACAGCGACGACCGCGCCTTCTTCCCGTTCCAGCACGCCCTCAGAGACGAGACACAGATCCGCTCCTTGCTCGAACGCATCTGGCATGAGATCAGCGCAACTCACCTGCTGGCCGGGACACCAGAAACTGGCTCCATCTCATGAGGCAAAATATTTACAGATCGGTCAGAATAGGATACACTTAGCACCTGACAGAAGAGAATAAGGAGCCTGTACTGCCATGCTTTTGTCTGATAAGCGCATCATCGAAGAAATGAAACAGGGGAACATCGTCATCGAGCCATTTGACGCGCGGCACCTGGGGACAAATTCCTATGACTGCCGCCTCGGCGAGTGGTACTTTCAGGGAGATGCGAACGTTGAAGTAATGTACCTGGATAACCCTGAAGAGATCCGCAGCTACTGGGGGCAGCCACGCAAGGCGAAAGACGGCAAGATCGCCATTCGCCCGGGAACGACCATCCTGGCCCATACGCAGGAGATCATCGGCGGGCGCAATGGCTATCTCGCCAAAATGTACTCGCGCAGTACCGTCGCACGCTCTGGCCTGTCGGTCTGCCGCTGCGCCGGCGTTGGCGATGTGGGCTACATCAGCCGCTGGACAATGGAAATCAGCAACCATACTCAGACAACTATCTGGGTCCCCGTCGGCTTTCGTATCTGCCAGCTCACCTTTGAGTATGTCGGGGAGACACTCAAAGAATATCGTGGCAAATATGGCGCGCAGGACCACCAGTGGACGCCCGAAGATATGCTGCCCAAACCACAGCTCGACTGGGATTACGATGTCTACCGCACAGATAAAAACGGAAAGTAGGCAACACGTGCGCAAAGGCCGCTTGATTTCATTTGAGGGACTGGATGGTGCCGGCAAAAGTACACAGATCAGCCTGCTCGGTCGCTGGCTGGAAGCACGCGCGCTCCCCTACCTGCTTACACGTGAGCCGGGGGGAACGCCGCTGGGCACCGAGATACGCCATCTGCTCTTCGGTCGCCCCGATCTGAATATTACGCCTCTTGCCGAAACGTTCCTCTTCCAGGCCGACCGTGCGCAGCACTTTGCGACAGTGATCGTACCCGCGCTGGAAGCTGGCACGCTCGTCATCACTGATCGCTGCTACGACTCCAGCATCGCCTACCAGGGCGCAGCTCGCGGCGTTGGCATGGAACTGGTCGAGCAACTTTCAACCATCGCTACCGGCGGGCTGACTCCCGACCTGACCATCTTCCTCGACCTCGATCCAGCACTGGTACAGGCTCGTACCAGCGCCACACATGCCGAACTGCGTGGGCAACAGAGCCGTTTCGATATCGCATCTGGTGAATTCCAACAGCGCCTGCGACAGGCTTTTCTCACCCTTGCTAGAACGCACTCCAACCGCATTAAGGTGATCGACGCATCTCAGTCGCGTGACCATATCCACCGGCAAATCATCAGGCTCGTCGAGCAACTCCTGGAAACTTCCACTACAGAGAGAGGAGAGCCACATGCAGACTGACCGGGGTAGATCAGAACAACACAGCACCTCTTGCCTTACCGTGTAAAATAAGCATACTATCACTATAAAAACGAGGAAGCGAGTCTCAATTTGGCGAAGGGATTGCTATGAACCGTATACACTGGCACAAATGGCGCGACATCCTCATCACTATCATCTGTATCGGCATCATCCTCTGGGTCGCCTGGGGATTCGTCAACCAGTTTATCGAAACTGTCCTGCTATTTCTGCTCTCAATGACCATCGCTTTTCTCATCTCGCCCATAGTCGATTTTCTTGAGAGAAGGCATATACCGCGCATTCTCTCGGCTATTCTCATTTATATCGTCTCAATAGTTTTGTTGGCCGGCTTCTTCTATGCGCTGACCTCATCGCTGGTAAAACAGGCCATCACTTTTTCAGATACGGTTGTCAATTTTGTCTGGAGCATCCCTAACAACTTCTCTGCTTTTATCAACTTCCTGCGACAGCAGGGCATCCCGGAGAACAATATCCGCGATGCCTATAACCAGATCCAGTACCAGGTGACCAGTTTCGCCAGCTCAGCCACCGCCGGCGTGCTGAACATCGTGCTTTTCGTGATCAACACCTTCCTTGACTTCATCATTATCCTGGTGATCAGTTTCTACCTGACGATTGATGGGAAACGTATACGCGACAGCATTTTCAACGTTGTTCCTCAAAGGTCAAGGCCGTATGTCCTGCTCTTCGAGGATGCGTTGAACCGCGTGGTTGGCAACTATATTCGCGGGCAGTTGACGCTGGCACTGCTGATTGGCGTGCTGGTCGCCCTGGTCTGCCTTATCACCGGACTGGGCCAGTTCGCGCTCATTTTTGGCGTACTGGGCTTTCTTTTCGAGACCATCCCGATGGTAGGACCGGGCCTGGCCTCTATCTCACCCATTATCGCCTCGCTGCTGCTTCCCAATCCTTTCCCGCGTACCCTGATCGTGCTCGCCTGCTTCGTTGTGATCCAGGTTATTGAAAGCAACATCCTCGGCCCGCGCATTGTCGGGCATGCCGTTGGCCTGCATCCCGTCGCTTCCATTCTAGCGCTGCTGGTCTTCGCCAGACTGTTTGGCAGTGTCTATGGTGCGTTCGGGGGAGCAGCCGGCGCGCTGGTAGCGACACCGATAGTTGCTGCCATCTGGGTCGTGATTGCCAGTTTCTATCGCTCGATGCATGGAGAGACTGCCGAACAGATGCTGGCAAAGAAGCGCGCCCCCTGGACGTTTAAACGTCCCTCTCTCTCCACCTCTTTCAGATTCAAGCGTACCAGAAAACTCGGCAGTGAGGAAGAGCAAATTGCAGCGGACGATACAGCAGCAAGAGAAGAAGAAGCACTTTTGCCCCCCGATGTACGCCAGGACAATCCCAAAAAACCGGTCTGACAGGGCATAAGAAAAAAGCAGTCTCTGTTGCTAGCCGGCTTGCTGCCACGCTGCTGCAATACACTGCTTCAAGAGTAGCACATTGGTCAGCGGACCAACGCCGCCCGGCGTTGGTGTCAGCGCACCTGCGACCTCGCGCACCGAGGCAAAATCAACGTCGCCGACGATGCCCCCTTCGGGTTTCGCATTGATGCCAACGTCAATCACCGTTGCGCCCGGTTTCACCATAGCGGCTGTGACCATCTGCGCGCGTCCCACAGCAGCCACCAGTACGTCCGCCTGCCGTGCTACAGCAGCCAGATTCGCTGTTCGTGAGTGGCAGAGCGTGACGGTGGCGTTCTTTTGCAGAAGCATCATGGCAAGCGGCTTCCCTACGACATTGCTGCGCCCGATCACGACAACGCGCCGGCCCGCGAGCGGCGTTTTCGTG
>JADBKA010000040.1 GCA_014896635.1 Ktedonobacteraceae bacterium | reverse complement strand
AGATAGAAGTAGTGGCCGTGCGTGGCATGCCAGGCCCGAATATCATCCTGCGTATTGATGGTAAGCGCGTGTAGGCCGGTGGCGAGATCATAAGGAATTGCTCCAAAGGGGAAGCAGTGGAGATGGGCGTGAAAGACGGTTTGCCGGAAGATGCCATGCTCCCAGAAGACAGGCGGATCGTAGAACCGGTTGAAAAAACGCCGTACTTCCTGCTTAAAGGTAAAAAGCTCAGCATCTAGCGCAGCAGGGACGTCTCCATAACAGGTATAGTGCTCGCGGGGTATGATCAACAGGTGGCCCTCTACCAGCGGGGCGTGGTCGGCTACAACGCGAAAGGTGGCTGTCTCCTTCAAGATGTGGTCTGCGATACTGCTGCGCTGGCAGAAGGCGCATTCAGTCGTTGCAGAGGCACCATCCAGGGAGACATTGCTCCCTCCTTGCATACGGTAAACTCCCTTGAAATTACAGATCCTGCGAAACCAATGTTAAGCATAGCACGCAGTCCGCCTGCCGTGCAAATGTGGGCCTGGCGTTGCCTGGCAACCGGTCTGGGAAGAGTTGTCTTTGAAATGCGCGCTGGACCTTCAAGCGTACCCACGCCTGGTTAGCCAGCGTGGCGGAAGCCGGACTCGGCCATCGTGAGGGGCGCTCCTTCGGCTAGCATCCCGGCATCGACGACTTCACCAACGATCAACGTGGAATCGCCGGCTTCGATGCTTGAGCGCATCTCGCAGGCGACCCAGGCCAGTGCAGCGTTCAGGATAGGCTGTCCGCCCGGCAGCAGCGTATACTCAATGCTGGCGAGCTTGTCGGGATACTTGATTGCCGATTTGCCCAGGTGGCCAGCCAGGTCGCGCTGGCCTGAGCGCAGGACGTTGACAGTAAATTTGCGGCTGCGCTGAATCATCGGCAGTGATTTGGAGTCGTTCTCGACCGAGACGGCGAGTAGTGGTGGCTCGAAAGAAACCTGTGTGAGCCAGTTCGCGGTAAAGCCGTTAACCTCGCCGCTATCGGCGCACATGACAACATAGAGGCCATACGTGAACGTACGCAGTACACGTTTCTTGATCTGTGGGTCCATGAGCTACCTCTTAAATAACTATTTTTTGTCTGAGCAGTTTCAGCACTTCTCCGGGTGAGTTGAGCACCAGGGCGCCGGACTGCAATAACTGGCGAACCAGCGCCAGCGCCAGCCCGCCGGTATAGTCGCGCGCCACCATGCCAGTCTGCATGATGGGGCCATCATCGGTTGCTATTGGCTCAGCCGGAGCGCAGACGCTCTGTATGGCGGGATCTGCCAGCAGCACGACAAGACATCCTTGCTGAGCCGCCAGCAATGCTTCTTTGAGCAATGCCAGGTTGCCCGGTCCTATTGGAACGGGACAGATCACCAGCACATCCGCATGCGCGAGGCTTGCGCGCACTTTTTCTAGCGTTGTCGCAGCAACTGGCGCGTAGGGCTGCTCAGTAATTACCTCATCGGCCAGTCGCAGCGCCAGCGTATGGTCGCTATCGCCAATATTGAGTGCTCCGGCCACAAAGGGAATGTGTTCGTCGGCCAGCGCCCGCATCAGCAATTCGCCCGAACCGCCGCCAGCCATCACGTGTACTCGTGGCTGTGCTCTTTCATTCCCTGTCTCAGCCTTCTGCCTGTCCGCCGGTGGTAGTACGCTGAGATACTCCGATCCACGTAGAATCCCTACCTGCACCTTCACGCCATAGACACGACTGAGCAGCCCCGGCTCAAGCACTTCCGCCGGGGAGCCGTCGGCGACCACTCCCCGCTGGAAGAGCACGAGGCGCGGGAAATAGCGCGCAGCCAGGTTGAGGTCGTGCATGGCGGCAACAACTGTGATGCCACGTTCTCTGTTCAACTGCTGCAACAATTCCAGCGTTTCTATCTGATATTTAATATCAAGATGTGAAGTTGGCTCGTCAAGCAGCAGAACAAGTGGCTGCTGAGCCAGCGCCATCGCCAGCAGGGTGCGCTGTCGTTCTCCCCCGCTTAGCTCGTTAAAAACACGCTCTGCCAGTTCGCTTACGCCGGTTGCCGCCATTGCGTCTCGCACAATGGCTTCATCCCGTTGAGTGAACGAACCGAAGAAGCTACGCACGAATGGCATGCGACCAAGACTGACCATATGCTCGACGGTGTAGGCATAGGGCATATGCAATTCCTGTGGCACGACTGCCACACGCCGCGCCATGCCACGCCGTCCCCAGGTGCGAGCATCTCGTCCTGCCAGCAGGATCTGCCCTTGCTGTGGAATCAGTATACCACTTAACAGGCGCAACAGGGTGGTCTTGCCCGACCCGTTTGGTCCCAGCAAGCCCACCATCTCAGTTGCGCGCACACGTAATGAGACGTTGTACAGCAGCGGTTGCGCTCCATACCCAAAACTGATTTCCTCTGCCTGGAGCAGCACGTTTTCTGCCTGTGCTTCAGCGGCTTTGATCGTGCCTTCCTTTCCATTCATCCTTACCATGTATACTCCCCCTTACTTTTGCGCAGCAGGTAGAGGAAAAAAGGTGCGCCTACCAGAGCGGTGCAGACACCTACAGGCAGCACTGCCGGAGCGGCGACCGTGCGAGCCAGCAGGTCAGCCAGGACAAGAAAGATGGCTCCTCCCAGGGCAGAAGCCGGGATAAGAGGGCGATGGCGTGGTCCGAGCAGCAGGCGTATGGCATGAGGGATCACCAGGCCCACGAAGCCGATCAGCCCGCTGATCGAGACGGCGGCAGCCGTGATGAGCGAAGCTATGATAACGATGGCAAATCTGGCTTTTTCTACGTTCAGGCCCAGAGTAGCGGCCCCCTCTTCGCCCAGAGCAAAAGTATCGAGTATATTGGATAGTCCGAATGCCAGAATACTGCCGGCAAGCACAAGCCCGCTCACCAGCAGGATTGGTGGCCAGCCGGTCACGGCGATGCCCCCCGACAACCAGTTAAAGAGTGCCTGTCCGGCGAAGCGCGCCTGTGGACTGAACGTCAAGATGACGGTCTGGAACGCAGTCATGACGGCATTGATGACCACGCCTGCGAGCAGGAGAGTGACAACGGGCGTGCGTCTGCCGCTACGCGCGATGGCGTAGACAAACAGGACGGTAGCAATGGCTCCCAGGAATGCCAGCAGGGGCGTGAGAGGAAAAAGTGCGCCATAAAACGTATCGAGCGGCAGGACAAATGATATGGCAGCTCCCAGTGATGCCCCCGAAGAGGTGCCGATCAGATAGGGATCGGCCAGCGGATTGCGCAGCATGCCCTGAAAGAGCACACCTGCGACTGCCAGCGCCGCTCCTACAACTGCCGCGCCAATCACCAGCGGCAGCCGCACCTGCCAGATAATCACTTCGGCTGAAGCATCCCAGCGGGGAACAAAGTGGAAGATGCGCGTACCGTTCAACAGGATCTGCACGATGCTTTCAAGCGGGATACGAGTTGAACCGGCGCTGATCGCCAGCAAAAGAACGGCAATCAGTAGAATGAAGAAAAAGCCGAGAATCAACGGTGCGAGAAGCCCTCTCTGGCGAGCCTGCCGTCTGCGCGGCTGTGGCTCAACCGGGGCCGTACGAATCAGCAGTTTCAAGGTAGCCAGCTCCTTATGACGCGAAGGAACGCGAGCAGATAACTGCTGCACCGGGCAGGTCTCCTGGCTCCTGGCTGCCAGCGCGGTCCGTCCGGCCTTCCCATCCTTTATGGAACAGTGGCTCTTCTCTCCTGCTTTCACCGGCAGGAGAGAGGGAGAACCGCTCACCAGTTACAGTAGCGCGCCTGCGTCGGATTTGCACCGACTTCCCTATTCTGCCTGATTGCTCATCTCAGGCCACCCGGCCAGCACATACATTCTCGTTGTTAGTATAGGCTCGCGCTACGAAGCCTGTCAACCTGCAACGAAGTGGAGAAACTCAGCTTTTGTGGTACAATCTGTCCTACACAGAAAGTGGTGTGAATGCATTCGGATTCTCAGGCGTAGTATAATAACACAGCATCGAAGTGTGTCGAGGGAGATCGTGCTCTCAGGCTGTTTCAGCCAGAAACGCACATCAAGCATAGAGGATATCGTTAGAGTATTTTAAAAGGATCGTTTCGTGCAGCGCAAGGATCGAGTATACGAAGTATTGCGATCATTATGCACACAACGACCAGCACAACGGAGTGCTCTGCGTCGGCATGCCGGCTTCAGTGCGGAAGAGGTAGCGGAACAGGCTGGCATTGATCGTACCAACGCCAGTCGGGACCTGAACTTACTGGCCCAGGAAGGCTTGATAGAACGCATTCCAGGTAGGCCGGTGCTTTTTACGTTGAAAACGCCCCTGACTGCTGGTCTGCCGGCGTCACCTGAGCCGGGTGAAGTGAATCAGCAGCCGGCTCTGGCGGCAACTCGACCGTTTCAAGAAAAAGAGGAAGAGGCAAAACCGCCTTCTATTGAAGCCTCTGTCCAGGTAGGAGCGGTCGTTACCAGTTTTGAAACGCTTATTGGCAATACCGAAGGACTCAAGGTAGCCGTTCAGCAGGCGAAAGCAGCCATCCTTTATCCGCCGCGTGGCCTGCACACATTGCTCTGTGGGCCGAGCGGCGTTGGCAAAACGACGCTGGCGCGGCTGATGCACGCTTTTGCGGTAGAGATGAAAACGCTGCCAGCCGAGGCCCCGTTTGTCAGCTTCAACTGCGCTGACTATGCCGGCAATCCACAATTGTTGATGGCGCATCTTTTTGGTGTGGTGCGTGGAGCCTATACCGGCGCCGACCGAGATCGTGAAGGTCTGGTTGAACAGGCGAATCATGGCATTCTCTTTCTTGATGAGGTGCATCGCCTGCCTCCTGAAGGCCAGGAGATGCTGTTCTATTTGATGGACCGCGAGCGTTTTCGCCGCCTGGGTGATGTGCGGGAGCGACAGGCTTCACTGCTCCTGCTCGCGGCGACAACCGAAGACCCCGCCACGGCCTTGCTACCAACGTTCCGCCGGCGTATTCCTATGACCATCGTGCTGCCGGGTCTGCATGAACGCACCGTGACGGAACGCTACGAGCTGATCCGCGCCTTCTTTACGACTGAGTGCAGCAGCATTGGCGTGAACATTCATGTCGCGCCCCAGGTTCTGCGCGCCCTGCTGCTCTATGATTGTCCCGGCAATATCGGTCAGTTGCGCACCGATATCCAGTTGATCTGCGCGCAGGCTTACCTGGAGTATCGTAGCGGGAACCTTGCAGAGATGGATGTGCATGTAGCCAGCTTGCCTGAACATGTTCGTCGTGGGCTGCTGCGTACCGCCGATATGCACCGGCTGCTCGGACCGCTCCTGCCCCGGCTCGAATTCACGCATATCTTCACTCCGACCGGCCTTAGCCTGGACGGCTTTCCCGGTGCGGCCCATGATCTCTACGATACGATCAGCAGCGAGATTGCCGTGTTGCGCAACAGCGGTCTGCATAAGGACGAGATCCACAGGCTACTACAGCAGAACATCCAGCACTACTTTCAATGCTTCGCCGATAGCGTTACTCAGGAGCGATCAGAGGCACATGCCCACCTGGTCGATGAGCGGATCGCTGTCGTGAGCAACTCGGTTGTGCAGCTCGCGGGAGAGCAGCTAGGGCGGCGCTTCCCCGAAAAGCTCTCCCTGGTGCTGGCGATGCATCTTACCAGTGCGCTTGAGCGTATTGCCCAGGGACGCTCTCTGGCCGGCCCGGCGTTTCAATCTATGCGTCAGACCTATCCTGCCGAATATGAGGTTGCCAGAACAGCCTTGCTACGTGTGCATGCCGCGCTCAATGTGCGACTGCCTGAGAGCGAGGCCGATGTACTCACCGTGCTTTTTGCCCATGCCGAAACCCTGCTGAGCACGGCCCAGGCTGGCGTAGGTATTGTCATCGCCGCTCATGGGCGTGGCATCGCGGCCAGCCTGGCGGAACTGGCAAATGTGCTGGTCGGCGTCAACGCGATTTCTGCTGTCGAATTGACCCTGGAACAGTCGCCCGATGAGCTGCTGGCGCAGGTCGAGCACTGCGTGATACGGGCTGATCAGGGCAGTGGGGTGCTACTGCTTGTTGATTTCGCCTCTCTGCTTTCCCTGGGAGACTTGATCAGCAGACGTACAGGGATACAGACGCGCACGGTCTCCGGTGTCTGTGCTCCACTGGTGGTCGAAGCAGTGCGCCGCGCTCAGCGTGCGCAGTATCTCTCGCTGGACCAGCTCGCTGCCAGCCTGGCGCAGTCCCGCTTTACCGATGAGTCCGGTCAGTTGCGATCCGGTGGTGGGGATGATCACGAACAGCTACAGGCAGAGCTGCGTCCCACATCGGTGCTCTCGCCGGACTCTTCGCGCGTTATTCTCTCCGTCTGCCTGACAGGCTATGGTAGCGCGACGAAAATGGCAGAGTTGATTGAAGAACATCTGCCGGAATTGAAGCGGCAGGGTATCGAGATCATCTGCCTGGATATCAACATTTCGGGGAAGACGGAAGCCGAGGTGCAGCGCATCGTGGGGGAGCGCCAGGTCATTGCTGTAGTTGGCACGATCAATCCGCACCTGGAGAGCTATCCGTTCATCTCGCTCAGCGAAATGCTTTTTGGTGATGGTATTGCTCGTCTGCGCACGCTGTCAGGCAGTACGTTGATCGACCCGGCGTTGTTGCAACCGGCAGTACAGCCTGCCACGCCTGTTTTCACACAGCGCGACGAGCTGATACGCGAGATTGCGCAAACGCTGAACCGGCGCCTGCTGTTCCTGAATCCCACACGAGCTTTGCCTTTGCTTGAGCGCATGATCGAGATGATCGAAGTAGAGGTGGGGGAGACGTTCGAGATGGATGTACTGGCCGGCCTCATTCTCCATCTGGCCTGTATCCTGGAGAGCAGCGTGCGGCGTGGCGGGCAACCATGCCTGCTGGTAAACGCCGATCTACGTGCGCGCATTGAGCAGCAATTTGCGCGTGAACTCGATATCTGCCGCCGCGCCTGGCAGGCTCTTGGGGAGCGCATGGGACGCGCCTTGCCCGATGTAGAAGCGTACAACATCGTTGGTATTCTACGGCAGATTGATATATTTGCGCTCAATACGACATAGAACAGCGGCATCCATTCTGTGATATAGACGTGATATCAGGACGCCGTTTTGTGATCGAGTTGTAACATTGCCGCTCAAGATCTGGGTAGACTGCTATAGACGGAGATGTTTTAGAACCAGTTTCTAAAATAGGCAGAACTTGAGTTTAGGAAAAATCACTCAGGTAGCTCTTACCACCTGAGTGATTTTTCCTGAGTTGGCAGGGTTGGATTACTTTTTCTTACGCAACCTCAGATGGTTCTTTCGATCATTGTTCCTTGCTAGTCAATTTCTAAATCATCAATATCTTCTAATCTATAGGAAGTCTCAAGAAGCTCGTTGAGTACACGTAAGAGTGCAATCGCTTTTACCCTCTGTATCGGCCCAGTTCCCTCAACTGCTTTCTTTGCTGTTCTATAATCGACGTTGGCACGTCGAGAAAGTTCTGACACTGATATAGCAGCGTTGTCTAATAATTGCTGTAGGTTTGGCATTTTACGTAAAAATCCTTGAGAAGTCTTGGCTTTGTACCTTCAAGCAGTGTACCACAAAGTGCTAGCAAATACAATCACTTGTTGGGCAACTGAGCAATTTCAAAAAGAAAAGCCTTTCAAAGACTTGACTTTCTCCTTCGAGTAGTGTAAGCTAGAAATATGCTAGCAAATACAAACATTTGCTAATCAATAGCAAGTATCCGTTAGCAATTACTAACAGGAAGGAGGCGTGATGACTCACCTATTCCAGCACGAAACCACAGCAGCGTCTCTGCTGCACGAACTCGATCTCGGACAGCATCGGCTCTGCCTCATGAGCGACGGCAGCATCGGCCTGTTTCACAAGGAAGAGCAGACGTCTTCACATCAACACGACAACAGAATCTGCCTGGATCACGACGAGACATACCGCCTGTTTGTTTCGCTGCATGAGCTGTTTCGGCAGGAGGCAAGCAGGCAGGCCGCGCACAGAGCAAAGGAGGTGATGAGGCACACTGAGGGACACGCTGAAGACAGATACACAGCGCCCAGTCGTTGATGTGAACTGAGCGCCGGTTTCCCTGGGAGAGGTGAGAGGGAGAAGCACTGTCTTGCCTGCCAGAGCCGGCAGTGTCCCCCTCTCACGCGCTCTCACCCGCCCGTTTCATGCGGCAACTCTTGTTCGCGTTGTCAAAGCAGGCAGGCCATGCTCATTTTCGCATGGTTCGGCCCTGCTGTCAATTGAAAAGGGGTTCCATGCTTATGAGCGACTCAGACAAATCAGACCAACCAGACCGTTTCCGCCTCTACGATGCGCGCCAGGCATGCGCGCAGACCTACAACCAGCTTCATGCGATGAAGGACACAGGAACCTATCGCGCTGATCTTTTCCTTCTCACTGATGATGCCGCCGGTCGCTCGCCGGATAATTACGACCGTGTGATTGATCGCGTGATTGACCTTGCGAACGCCTTCTGCGACGGTGAGATAACGCAAGACGAGTTTAAGCGCCTGCTGTTCGATGCGCAGGTATGAAAGGGAGGAGCGACATGGCAAGACTTCCAGAGCAACGCGCCGTCCATGAGCTACCACCGGCGCACCAACGTCCAACGCCGCCACCTGAGACGCCTGAGCCGAAGCCGCTACCACGCCAGCCACGCGCCGCCGTGCGCGCGCTCTCATCTGACGAGGAAAGCCTGTTCAGGCACAGCACGGTCGCGCGTCGTTCGCTTGTGAAACAGGAACCAATGATGCACACAGCCAGGCGCGCGCAGGCGGCGCTGCACTGCGACGCGCTAGAGGAAGAGGAGTCCCAGGCGCGGCCCCAACCAAAGCAGCGACCGGCTCAACGCCGCCGACAGCCTTCCTCTCTCTTTTTTGCCGGCGCTGGTATGCTGTCTTGCTGCTTGCTGTGGCTGCTGATCAGTGGCCTGGTAGCCGCCTGGAACACACTGCAAGACGACCTGCATTATGGCCGTCCGCGCACCTCCCAGACCGATGCCGATGTTGGTCACGGTGGCGTCTCGCACTTTCTCGCCACCAACACCAACGGTCACATCCTGGTCTTTGAGGTGCTGCCAGGCGACAAAGGCGCCAGGCTCTACAGCGGTCCAGTGCTACCACAAGACCAGGCACTAACACCGGTGACGCTGGAGTTTCGGGCAGACGGCAAAGAGAACGGCAGGCCGGATATGATCATCCACGCCGGCTCTGTTTGCGCGGTCTTTCTCAACACTGGCTCTGCGTTCAAGCCGGCAAAGGCCGGCGAGGCGGTCTGTGTAGGAGAGGGATAGAGAGGGATAGAAAGGAGAAGAGTTATGCTTCGAGTGAAAATATTCTACTTCCAGGCTCTCACCTGGAGAATTGACCACTTTTCACACACATCCGATGTGAACAAGTGGATCGAGCAAACAGGGGTAAATGTGGAGTCCATCCAGGTGTTTCCTCATCAGGCATTAGAAGCGTGCCTGGTGGTTGTCATCTACTCGCCGAAGGTTCAGCTAAAGGATGAGCGCGTCCCTGATCTTTTGGATGGTCTCTTGTAAGCCACCTGTAAGCGAGGCCAGGAAAGCAAAAACCAGCGAAGAGGAAAGCGAGGAAAAATACATGCTCTACGCCATCCGTGAATTACCGCGCGACTTGCCGCTTGTGGCCTGGTCTTACCTGGAGCCGGACAGCATCCCTGTGGTAATCGCGTGGGGCATGCGTGGTGAGGAACTGGCAAGCGTGGAAGCGTGTGCCAGAGCGGTGATTGCCAGGATGACCGAGGTGCCTGCTGAGACGCGCAAGAAGCTCTGTGACAGGCTCATCGTCGCAAGCGCAATGGACCTGATCCACGCGCTGAACCGAAAGTATCGCCAGGACAATAGACCGGTTGTTCTGCAAATGCGTTTGCAGGACATGGCGCTACCCGAACCATCCGCGCCGGACACATCAGCCCTCTGCGCCACCTGCAAGGACAAGACCATCCAGGAACCGGCGGTATACATCTGTGCGCTCTGTCAGACTCCGCTCTGCCGCCGACACGCACATCATATAACAAAGCGCGTTTTCTGTTGGAGTTGTTACATTACAACGATGATGTATGGGAAGAAGGAGTAAAAATGAATTATGACGAGTTGAGAACGATACATGAGGTAGATCAGGCGATAGCAGAATCTATCGCACTGGGAAATATGCGCATCATAGGCGCGAGCGAAAACTGATGATCCACCTGGCAAAAGCCATTCAGGCACTAAGAGAGGAATAAACATGGACAACTAGAGGAACTACAAGTTCACTTTCATTGATGAGAATAGCACAAGAGCGATAGCTTTTACGGCAGCATTCGACATATAGGACGAGCGAGAAGGCCTTACCGATGCATTCGGAACCATTCCCATTGTGCAAGAGGAAGAGCTTTCGCCATTAAGCCGAGAAACATCCTGGGTGATCTACCAGGAAGAGCTAACAGGGTCAGAAAGCAGGTAGGCAGGGCAGGGCAGGCAGGCGGCGCATTGCTGCTGTGCCTGTCTCTTCTGCTGTGGGAGAAGAAACTAGTATCAAGAAAAGAAAGAAGAGAAAAAACAGATGAAACAAGCTTTATGGGAAACAGCGGGGGCGATGACCGAGAGGGCAGAGAGGGCAGAGTCAGCGGCGGAGGTCGAGGAAGAGGTCGAGGAAGAAGCAGGGCCGGGAGGACCGGTGCTGTGCAAGAAGATCAAACTGACCGTTTCGGCGCGCGACGCGGCAACCCTGGAGTTCATGCAAGGCAAGTGTCGCGGCCTCTACAACTGGTGGGTGATGAAACTGCGCGCGGGGGAACGCTGGCCCGGCTGGCGCAAGGCGAAGGCGACGCTCCAGGAGAGCAAGCGGTATGACCCGGAACTGCACTTTGTCTACGGCAAGCTGCTGCACGAGGTCTACTTTCGGCTGCATGCCGCGATGCAAGCCTTCTTTCGGCGCGTGCAGAACGGCGAGAAACCGGGATTCCCGCGTGTGCGCCCGCGCCACTGCTTCTTCACGCTGATCTACCCGGCCATGTACCTCAAGATCGAGGGCAAAACGCTCATTCTGCCCACCGGCGGGAAAGGTGAGAAGCACAAGCTTTACCCCAACGTGCGAGCCAGACTCACCGAAGAGCCGCCGCCGGGCTTTCGGAACGTGGCGATCAGCCGCGATGCGCGCGGTAATTATCACGCCTCGTTTGTGTATGTCTACCGGGATGAGGAGCATGAAGAGCAGCCCGACGAACAGGCTGAACAAAACGAGCGAAACGAACAGAGCACACAGGTGTCGGGCAAGATCAAGGAGCCAGAGCAGACTCCATCTGGAGAATCCGCCACAGGAGCACAGGTGGTGGCCTTTGACCTGGGCATCAAGACGCTTGCGACCGGGGTGAACGAGCATGGGCGGGTCTACCACATCGGTGGCTTCAAAGGCCACCGCTGGTATAACAAGCAACTGGACAAAATTCGCTCGAAGCGCGACAAATGCAAGAAGAAATCGCGGCGCTACATTCGCCTCTCAAAGGTGTACAGGCGCGTCTCTGAGAAGAAGCGCCACAAGCAGAAGGATAGCTTGCACAAAGCCTCACACCTCATCACCCACAAACTGGTTGAGAGAACCGTTGTGGTAGGAGACCTTTCTCAGCGCCAGATGGTCATGGCCGAGCACCAGAAACGCAACAAAACCCTCAATCGCATGGTGTATAATGACTGGGGATTGTACGGGTTCGTGCAGATGCTCCGCTACAAATGCCTGAAGGCCGGGAAGGCTCTCGTGGTCTTAGATGAACGCGACACGTCCAAACGGTGTAGTGGATGTGGACACAAGCAAAGCATGCCGCTATGGAAGCGGACGTATCGCTGTGAGAACTGTGGACTCATCAGGGACCGTGACGAAAATAGCGCCGTCAACATCCTGATGCGGTTCCTTGCCCGGCCTGGGCCACACATGGAGCGGATCTCCATGCGGTGTGCGGACGTGTTCACCGCAACTGAGTATGTTTGAGGACAAAAAGGAAGGCAGAATGATTATGTCAATGGTTCCAAGAGATCCGTTTGACGTGTTCATGCCGCTGCGCGAGGCCATGAACCGCCTGTTTGAAGAGAGCTTTATTAGCCCTCGTTTTGAGTTGCTGACGATGCGGACGTTCCCTGTCGATGTCTATGAGACCGAGGATAAGCAGCAGTATGTGATTGAGGCTGCTCTGCCCGGCTTGAAGCCAGAAGATATCGAGGTCACGGCAGAAGACGATACTGTCTGCATTCGCGTAGCAAAGAAAGAAGAGACGAAGGTCAAGAAGGGTACTTATGTGCGGCAGGAGCGCTATGAGGGCGCGATGAGTCGTACGGTGGTGCTGCCGACCGCTGTCGATACGGCGAAGGTTCAGGCTACCTATGAACATGGCGTTTTGACGCTCCAGGCACCGAAGGCCGAGGCCGTGAAGCCAAAGCAAATTCCTATCCGAGTCAAAGAGGCCGCAGGCGCCCGCTAAACAGACTGTGGCCGACTCGAATCGCGTGTTGACTGAGACGGCGACGCAGAAGGAGCAATCCCTCTCCCTGCGCCGCCGCTTATTTATATCAAATCCTGCTGCACGCGCTCCACTACTTTGTGTACCGCCTCTTGCACTGCCGGTGAGAGGCCGGTGCCGGTGGCGAAATGCTGTGCTTCGATGGCGTAGAGCAGCAGGGATGAGGGAAGCTGATGCAGCACCTGAGCCAGGGAGAGAGCTTCACCCAGGCCGAAGGTGTGCGTTGATTGGAACGTGCAGTGAAGCGAGAGCATCTCTGATGGTAGGACGAAGCGGTGAATGGTGCCGGGCGGCGCCCCGGAGGTGACAGCATCAATGATGATTACCCGCGTCGCCCCGGCGGTGTTCCAGGCCGCGAGCAGTTTCAGGCCGTCCCCTGTTGATTCCATGATACGAACATGCGGTAGCCGCATCTGTTGCAATCTTCGCGCCACCGCCAGCCCGGCGCCATCGTCTGAACGATACTCATTGCCCACGCCGATAATCAGAATTGCCTCTTCCATTACACCTATCTCGTTTCCTCTTTCCTGCTATCAAGTGCGTTCAATATGCAGTTTCAGGAAATGCGTCGAGCAGGAGATGCAGGGATCGTAGTTGCGCACAGCTTGCTCGCACTGCCAGGTCAGTTGCTCGTCGGGCAGATGAACGGCCTGCTTCACATAGCTCCTGAGATCGTTCTCGATGGTTTTCTGATTCTGTGAGGTAGGGGGAACGATCTTTGCGATGAGGATGGTACCGGCATCGTCGATCTGATAGCGATGGTAGAGCGTCCCACGCGGCGCCTCTGTCGCAGCCTGGCCCGTCCCGGCGTGCGACTCGATCTGGACGGATGGCGCATCTGGCTCCTCGTACTCGTCGATGATGTGCAGAGCTTCGTCGAAGGCGTAGAGTATCTCGATGCTGCGCACGAGAATGCTCTTGAAAGGATTGCGGCATACCGGTCCCAGTCCTGCTGCGCGGGCGGCTTCCTGGGCCGAGGCAGAGAGCTGCGCGAAGTTCAGATTGTAACGTGCCAGCGGGCCAACGAAATAGGCGCTGTGTCCTTTGTGTATAGAGTGCAGCGCGCTGCTGTAGGAAACGTGTTCTTCGGCAAAGTGCTCCTCGTACTGCTGGACGGCGATGTCCAGTCCTTTGCTGGAGACCAGCCGTCCTTCATTGAAAGGATATTCAGCCGCGTGATGCAGCGCGACGAATTCGTAGTCCTGCTCGAAATTCGGGAAGGGCAGCGTTGCCAGCCAGCGCACCGTCTCCGCCGCGACCTCGCGCGCGGGTAGCAGTTGCTCTTTGAGTCGGGCGAGATCGCGCTTCGTTGGGGTTTTGTAGAAGCCACCCACCCGCACGTTGATCGGGTGAATTTCACGTCCGCCGAGGCAGGCGACGATGGCATTGCCGGCCTTTTTCACCTGTAAGGCGCGCTGTACCACTTCGGGATGGTCCTTTGCCATCTGGACCGCATCGGCATAGCCGAGAAAGTCGGGGGCGTGCAGCATGAAGACGTGCAGCGCGTGACTCTCGATCCACTCGCCGCAGTACAGCAGCCGTCGCAAAGCGCGCAGTTGCCCACCGACCGTCACGCCCAGCGCCTGCTCGATGGCGTGAACGGCGCTCATCTGGTAGGCGACGGGACAGATGCCGCAGATGCGGGCAGTGATATCGGGCGCCTCGCTGAAGTGGCGTCCGCGCAGGAATGCTTCAAAGAAGCGCGGTGGCTCAAAAATCTTCAGTTTCACATCGGCCACTGTATCGCCTTTGAGCCTGATATAGAGCGCGCCTTCGCCTTCGACGCGAGCCAGGTAGTCTACTTTGATGGTTCTATTGCTCATGCAATTCACTCTCCCGTCTGAACGGCTCGGCATAGGCATTGAAGGAGCGAAATACGCGCAGAATATGCTGATCGCCGGCTCCCATCTGTTGCCACTGCCGACTCAGTGAAATCGTGTTCGGCGTCTCTTTGGGGCCGAAGCAGCCGTAGCAGCCGCGCGCGTAGGCCGGGCAGAGCGCGCCGCAGCCCGCATGCGTCACCGGGCCGAGGCAGGGCGTGCCATGCGCCACCATCACGCAGACGGTGCCGCGTTGCTTGCACTCGATACAGACGCTATGCGGCGGCGTGTTCGGTTTGCGTCCGTGCAGGAAGGCGCTGATGACCTCGACGAGCTGATACTTGTTGATGGGGCAGCCGTGCAGCTCAAAATCGACAAAGACATGATCAGCAATCGGCGTCGATTTGTTGAGCGTCTCGATATACTGAGGCGATGCATAGACAGCCGAGATGAATTGTTTGACGTCTTTAAAGTTGCGCAAGGCCTGGATACCGCCAGAGGTAGCGCACGCGCCAATCGTGACCAGGTATTTCGAGGCGCGGCGTACACGATGAATGCGCTCGGCATCGTGCGGCGTGGTGATCGAGCCTTCGACGAGCGAGAGGTCGTACGGTCCTTTGCCCATTGTCCGCGACGCTTCGGGGAAATAGGCGATCTCTACTTCTCCGGCCACCGCTAATAGCTCGTCTTCACAGTCCAGCAGGCTCAACTGACAGCCATCGCAGGAAGCAAACTTCCATACAGCCAGCTTTGGCTTCTCTTTGCGTGCCATTTAAATTTCCCCCCTGACCAGCAAGTGCTGCACCCGGCTGTATGGGAAGACCGGGCCGTCTTTACAGATGAAATACTGCTCAAACTGGCAGTGACCGCACAGCCCGATAGCGCATTTCATGTTGCGCTCCATCGAAACGTAGATGGCATCGCGTGGTACGCCGCGCTTCTCCAGTTCGGCGGCGGTGAAGCGCATCATGATCTCCGGGCCGCAGACCATTGCGACGGTATTGAGCGGGTCGAACGGCGCGCGCGGGATCAGGCGTGTGACCACGCCGACGCTGCCATGCCAGGAACTGGTGGCCCTATCGACTGTGACGTAGACTTCGAGATCGAAGTGCGCGCGCCAGTGTTCGAGGTCGCGCCGGTAGAGGATGTCGTGGGGGGTGCGCGCGCCGTAGAGCAGAACAACTTTGCCATACCGCTCGCGCTGTGCCGTGACCTGGTACATGACCGAGCGCAGCGGCGCCAGCCCGATTCCGCCGGCGACGATGACCACATCTTTGCCCTGAGCCTGCTCAAGCGGCCAGTGGCTGCCAAAAGGACCGCGCACGCCAAGCACATCCCCTACGTCCAGTTCACTCATCGCCCTTGAGACCACGCCGACGGCGCGTGTCGTATGCGCCAGTGGCCTGCGTTTTGCCGGGTCGCCACTGATCGAAACGGGAATTTCGCCCACACCGAAGACGTAGAGCATGTTGAACTGCCCGCCGTCAAACGGAGGAATATCCTCGCCGTCCTGCGGCTCCAGTTCGAGCGTGAACGTATCCGCCAGTTCGCGGCGCACGCGCCTGATACTGTAAATACTGGGGAGCATCGGATCGCTGTTGATCACTGCCACCACCTACCTTCCTGCCGGTATATTGTATATATCGAGCAGTTGCAGCCGTGTGGCCTGTAGCCGCTCGATCACAACGGTCGCCACTCGCCTGATCAGCTCGTAGCCCAGTTCATGATCCGTCTCGCTCTTCGCTCGCAGGCAGGCACCATCCAGTCTGATCGCCAGCGTCGGCTCGATGGTCCGGGCGCTGAAGTGCCAGCGATACGGCGGGAAAAGCCAGGACCAGCCAAGCGCTTCCCCGTTTTCGATGGTTTCGATGACGATAGGACCGCGTTGAGCCGCGACGGTCTCCAGGGCCACTTTCCCCTTACGGATCATGTAGAAATGGGTGGCGTCCTCGCCTTCACGAAAGATGTACGTTCCGGCGTCGTAGTGGACCTGTGACGCGCACCCGGCGATCAGCGAGAGATAAGCAGGGGCAAGGCCCTGAAAAAAAGGATGTGCGGCCAGCACCGTTTCTAATGTCTGCATCGCTATGGCTCCTTCTGCTGAGAGATCGCAGCGCCGCTCTCGCTGCTGCGAATGGCGCGCGCTTCTTCAGTAATATCAATGCCAACGGGACACCACGTGATGCAGCGTCCGCAGCCGACGCAGCCAGATGTACCAAACTGGTCGATCCAGCTTGCCAGCTTGTGCGTCATCCACTGCCTGTAGCGCGAACTGACCGAACTACGAATGCTGCCGCCGTAAATATAGGAAAAATCCATCGTAAAGCACGAATCCCACTTGCGCCAGCGCTCGGCCTGCTGTCCACTGAGGTCGGTCACGTCCTCGACAGTGGTGCAGAAGCAGGTTGGACAGACCATCGTACAGTTGGCGCAGGACAGGCAGCGCGTGGCGACCTCGTTCCAGCGGGGATGTTCGAGGTTGCGGTAGAGCAGATCTTTGATGCCGTCGGTGTCCAGGCTGCGGCCCATGTGCTGAGCCGTTTCGGCTACGATCTGCCCGGCTTCGGCGATCTCCGCGCTGCTGGCCGGACGGTACGCCAGTGCGCCAAGTAGATCGCGGCCCAGATCTGTCCCCACCTGCACGACGAAGTGATGGCGCTGCTCGTCCAGCACTTCGGTCAGCGCGAGGTCAAAGCCGCTGCTGACCTGCGGGCCGGTTTGCATCGAGGCGCAGAAGCAGGTACCGCCGGCCTGGCCGCAGTTGACCGCGATGATGCACAGGTCGCTGCGCCACGACTGGTAGATAGGATCTTTATGTGCGCCCGCTAAAAAAACGGTGTCCTGGATGGCGATAGCATGTAGCTCGCACGAACGGACACCGAGAAAGGCGTACTTTGTTGCTTCATGTGCTTCGGGTTCGATCTGCACCCGCTTCTCTGCGTCGCCAGATCTTGCCCGCCAGAGGCGCACAACCGGCGGGTGCAGGAAGCGTTTCCAGGAGTGCGGGCCGACCGCGTAGCCGAAGAGCGCCGCATCGTCTCGTCGTTTGAGACGATAGGCGCCGCCGTCCTGCTCATCGGTGTAGCCGGTGGGTAGATCTTCGATAGAGGTGATCTGATCGTAGACGATGGCTTTGTCGCGCACCGTTGGCCCGATCACCTCGTAGCCGCGCTGTGCCAGAACAGTCAACAGGTCCTGGAGCTGTGCGCGCTCCAGGACCACATGATCGTTTACTTGTAGAAAATGCGCCGTCATGAATCCCCTCCAAACCGCGTGCTGCGCACTGTGTCAGTGGCGGATAAAAACGCCCTTCTCAGTATACCCGGTATCGGGAAGAGAAGCCAGCCGAACAGACGCCTGACAGAATTGTGAGTAAGAGTCGATTTACTCCCCTATTTTAACTCCCCCTAGCGCGTCTCATACGTCTGCTCACTGTGAAACTGATCAACAACAGCGCCATTCCCACCAGTCCACAGCCTGCTCCAATCCAGCCCAACTGTGTCACCCGCACATAAGAGAGCGCCACACCGCCCAGGATTGCGCTACAGGCAATAGCCAGAAAGTTCAGCGAACTACTGAGCGCGGCGATCACATTCGCATGCTCAGGAGCCATGCTCAGGACGCGATGCTGCTGTGCGATAAAGAAGGCCGGTCCCGAAGCGCCCCCGATGAACAGCGCAAGCGCCGCTCCAATCCAGGACGTCGTTGTGTAGGCGATACTGCTCTCAAAAAGTATCAGCACGGGCAGGAATGTCACCAGCGGCAGCGTTGAGCCAAAGCGGTCGATGATTCTTCCTCCTACCTGCGTAGCCACCACTGTTCCCAGGCCGGTTATAAGCAGCAATATGCTGATGTCATTGATGTGTAGATTCGACTGAAGCAGGGGCGCAATGTAGTTATAGATGAGAGCGAAGCTTCCCCCCACAAAAAAAGCGGGAGCCAGAGCCAGCAATAATTGAGGCTCTCTTAGTGGTGCAAGCCGGTCCTTGAGCGAGATCGCTTGTGACGCACTGCTGTCCGGTAGACTGCTCATCAGTAGGGCTATACAGGCTAATCCAGCCACAAGTGCGATCACACCAAACGAGGCACGCCAGCCAGCATGTTCCCCAATCCAGGTTCCTAGCGGACCGCCTATGATGTTCGCAACTGTTATTCCGCTCATTACGAGCGCAAGAGCTTGCCCCCGTTTCTCTGCCGGTGCCAGCGATAGAGCCATCGCGTAAGCCAGCGGACTGATCAATGCTGCAAAACCACCACCCAGAATACGTGTAGCCAGCAGAGTCGCAAAGGTAGGCGACGATGCGGACCCGATATTGATGGCACAAAAAGCTGCCAGCGCCACAATTATCACACGATTACTACGCCAGCGGCCCGTTAGAACCGCCAGGCCCGGCCCTCCTAACCCGTACACCAGCGTGAAGGCGGTAATGAGCTGCCCCTTCCGTCACCCGCAGTTCACGCGCGATAGTGGGCAATATACCAATAACAATCAGCGAATCCGTCCTCAGTACAAAGGTAGCCAGGGCCAGCAACAGAATTCGTATATCCAGCTTGCGCGCATCTTTCGAGACAGGGGCATCCTTTATAGCTCTGGACATGGGCAAAAGGCTCCTTTCGATTGCAACGAGCATGGCTCGAAGTACCACATAATTTGTGTATAGTACATATATGTACAGTACATGTATGTACTATAAGAGAAGGCTATAGCAGATGTCATTGCATGTGCTGTGATTCAAAAAGAGAGTGTGCAACAATTATTCATATGTGTATAGTACATATATGAATAGTTGAACAAAAAAAAGAGATCACCCCCAGATCTGCTCCAACCGGCTCAAAAGAGAAGTAAGCTGGTCTCGCTCATCGTCGCTAAAGTGCTCAAGCAGCTCCTGCTCGATCTTGAGTATCGCTTGAGCGGCAGTGTTATAGCGGCGACGTCCCTCCTGGGTGATCTGGGCCAGCACTCTGCGCCGGTCGGTGGGATCGAGGACGCGCTCGACCAGTCCCTCTGCCTCCAGGCGATCAATCATCTGGGTCGCATTCGAGCGAACGCTGTGCGACCTTTCTGCGATCTGCCCCAGTGACAGGGGTTCCCCGGCCCGTATGAGAACCATGAGTGCATGATATTGCGCACATGTCAAAGCCGGTTGTAGCGCTCTATCGACGCGCGCCTCTGTTATCTTCTCGGTTCGCCTCAGCAGACCAAGCAGGCGGGTAGTCTTTGCGTCGATCTCGCCAGTCATTTTGTTCATATGTGAAGTATATACTGAAGACTCGCTTCCTGTCAACCCTTCTCATCTTCTGATCATATCCTTTTTCAGCAGAGAGCAAACGCTTCGTCCACAACGTGGAGAGAGGCCCGGAGAGCTAGTACCCTCCTGGACCTCCTCTGTCTGAATTGACCGCGTGTGCTCTCTAGCACTCGCTATAGCCGCAGGTATAGCACTTTTTGCAGCCTTCTTCATGCACCATCGTATTGCAGCCGCACTGCGGGCAGAGATTGCCCGTCACGCTGAGCTGGCTCAAGTCAAAAGGGCCGGTATGCTCCTCGTGACTGTTCTTCTGATTCTTGCCGCTCTCGCTGTTATGTGTCTCGTGGTTCTGCTCTGGCGTCTCTTCTTCCGCTTCTTTCGGCTGGAGCGACTCTATGTGCATCTCCAGCGCGCGTGAGACCGCGTCCGGCAGCGAACGCACCTGCTGTGTACCAAAGCCTACAGAGCGGCTGCCACCGATGCCGCGCAACTGCTCGGCGATTTCGCGCGCGCGGTCCACCTGTGAGAGCGGACTGAGCATGCGCAGGTTCAGCGAGATCAGGCGACCGAGCGCCTCGGCCATCGCCGCGATATCGCTACCGGCCTTGCCCACGTTGATAAAGACCTCTAACGGACCCTGCGCATCACTGTTAATCGTGATGTTGGTGGTGCCTTCGGGCGCCTTCACTTTGCGTGTATAGCCGTGAACGACCGGCGGCAGCGGTTTGATGCCCTGCTGTACCGAGGTGACAGGTTCGATCACCGCTTCTGGCGCGGCCTGTTTTTGTGCCTGCTTCTGCTCGTCTGCGATGCGTGTCAGCACGGCATCGCGGGAACCATCGCGGTAGTAGGTGATACCCTTGCAGCCTGTTTCATAGGCCAGGCGGTAGAGCGTCTGTACCTGCTCGACGGTGTGGCTATTGGGCGCGTTGACGGTCTTGCTGATGCTGGCGTCGGTGTACCGCTGGATCGTTGCCTGGACGCGCACATGCTCTTCGGGCGTGAGATCTTTCGACGAGACAAAGTAGGATGGTGTTGGCTCGTTGGGATGCTTCTCGCGCCACTCCTGGAGCAGCGGATGATACAGGATGTGCTCGCCTGTGCGGTCGCGGCGGATCATGGCGAAATCGTAGACCGGCTCGATACCGGAACTGACGCCGGCGAACAGGCTGGTCGTACCGGTGGGCGCCTGGGTGAGCAGCACGGCGTTGCGAATACCTTGCTTCCTGATCTTCTCCTGGATATGTTTCGGCAGGCGCTTGATAAAGCGGCCCTGCATATATTTGTCGCGCTCAAAGCGAGGGAACGGGCCTTTCTCGGCGGCGATATCTGACGAGGCTTCGTAGGCGGCATCGCGGATGGTGCTGTAGATGCGCTCGATGACCGGCAGAGATTCCTCGCTGCCGTAGGCGATCTTCATTTTGATCAGCGCATCGGCGAGGCCCATCGTCCCTAGACCGGTGCGGCGCGTGCCGAGCTGCGCCTCTCTGTTCTCTTCAAAGAAGTATTCGTTAGCATCGACGACGTTATCGAGGAAGCGCATGGCAACCTTGCTGACCTCTGCGAGCTGGTCGTAATCCATCTGCCCATGCTGCACGAAGGACGAGAGGTTGAGCGCGCCGAGGTTGCAAACTCCCCAGGGCGGCAAACCCTGCTCACCACAATTATGGAGAATAAGACCATTTCCTGAGAAAAGATGCATTTCTGGTTCGCTCAAGTCATAGACCATCTCTTCACCATCGGGGATAAGAGTATCAAAGGTCGCAAGAAAGCTTTCGGCATGCAATCCATTTTGGTAACTGGAAAGCCCCTCCTGGAGTCGATTTTGCTTTTCTTCGGTAAGGAAGCCGATCTTTTCTGCAAACACTCTCACGCTAGAACGCGAAATCATTAATTCATGATCGGCCCGGCATACATACTGTGCGCTTCCTCCCTTTCCATCAGGAAGTGTGCGTGTACCTGCTGGTCGTTGCTCCTCCATGATTCTTGAGGCTATACCAAAATTGAGAAGCAGCTTTTGAACCTCTCTAAGTAGAGAAAGATGAGTTGAAGCAAGGCGAATATTTACTCCATTTTTGGGGTTTTTCCCTTCTATTGTTCCATCGGCTGTGAAGAGTGCCGAGAGGAAAGCTCTTTGCATCTCACGCGATCCACGTAGTACAGAAGACGGCACTCGTAGCTTGTTTATAAGCAGCTCTGGATCAATCAGGCGAAGCAATCGCATGGATTCGACTCGCGATTCGTCTTGATCACGAATGTCTATTACGCCTACGGGATACAGTCGTTGCCCTTGATTTGCCTCTGGGGCAGCAACAAGACGATTGATTGCCTCTGCAAACTGTGGAGCTAGCTTCCTTTCTTTCCCAAAGAAGCGAAGAACGACGCTACCTTGCTGTCTGAGGTTGATATATCCGTCTCCGACAAGCCAGCCGAGTACCATTCCCAGGTCAGCGCTTCCGATTTTGCCGAAACCACCCTCGCCGTTGAGTAACACAATTTTCTCTCCGGTAACAAGTTCTTCGGCGGCTTTCCATCCTTTACTTGTGAGAACCCTGTGGTCGGAAGTGAGCCGTACTGTATATCCCTCCTTTGTCTGGAGCCGGAATACCGGCTTAACACCGGTTGGGAAGACATGACTTGCCTGTCGCATCTGCGTCGTAGATGAGATTACTGTGGTCTGCGATTCGCTCGCTACGTGACCAGCCAGCGCCAGATCCTTGATCGTTACATCCTGCGACACAACAGTAACAGGCAACCCGGATTCTGCCAGTTCAGCAGCAGGAATCAATCCCTGCTCTGTGTAGATCAAAGTATCGCCAGTGACGCATGGGTTCACACACCTGATATTCTCGTAATACCATGTATTCGACTCTTTATTGTAGCGATCTATGAACACCACACCCGGCTCCGCCGACTCCCAGGCCGACGTGCAGATCAGATTCCACAGATCGCGTGCGCGTACCGTCTTTTTCACCTCGCCCTGCCAGGTCAGTTTCCAGTCGGCATCGTCCTTGACGGCCTGCATGAAGGCGTCGGAGATGCAGACGGAGAGATTGGCGTGCTCGATCTTGCCCGGTGTGCGCTTGACCGTGATGAACTCTTCGATATCAGGATGCGTGTCATCCAGCATAAGCATTAAAGCGCCGCGCCGGCTGTTAGATGTATAAATTCCACCACCGGAGAGCAAGTGGACATCATCCACCTCAAAGTCGAAGACTTCCGAAGGTCCCAGAGGCGTAATAGAGATGACCGCATCGGGGAGCACTCCCAGCAGAGCATCGAGCCGCTCGACCATTGCTACTCCGCCTGCTGCAAGAACGCGCTCACGTACACGTAGCAAGGCATAGTGTGATACGCGCTCTTTCGTCGAGTCGAAAAGCCCTTGATAGTAGCGACCCGGTATACCTAGCTTGCTCCATACCTCCATCGGATAGTTGAGGCGGTGACTGCGATATCCTTCCCGCAGTTTATCCTTGCTGCTGGAGACGAGTTTGCTGAAACGCTCTTTGAATTGCGCTCCTGTGATGATAAGGCGGTAGATGTGCTGCCAGCCTTGCAAACTACGATCCTGCTTATGGATATGCGAAACGATACCATTAGCGAGCAAAAGCTGCTGGATATCCTCTAACATAGCACGACTGATGCTATCAAAGCCGTAACCCCCTTTGCGACCTCGATCACAGCCATCGGCATCGAAATAGCCGGTAAGAAATGCGCCGACTACTGCCGCCGGCGAACGGAAAATGGCCTCCGGCACACGAACTGCATCAGATTTTTGCTTGAGCAAGCCTGTTTCTTGTAGCCATTCCACTACCATGCGCGAATAGATTCTGACGTTGCTGCATGCTCCATCGCCAGGGTATACTACAGGTTCAACAGAGAACAGCTTTCTAAGAGACGTAACGAGACGCTCCCGGACATCAGGCTGTGTATCTGCCACGGCGAAGGAAAGGCCCTTTTCGTCTCGCCAGGTGACTTTCTTGCCCTGGATTACATAGCCATCGCCGTAGGCGTAACCTAACACATAGGCCAGCTCTGGCGTCAGATGAGTTGGTAAGATCACTTGCTCGTTGAGTGTTGTGCTCATCTTGGAGCGGGTATAGGGGCTGGATGAAAGCGGCACTAATGGCATATCGTGCTTCATCCCCTCTCCTAGCAGCAGCAGGATTTCATCCCCCTCTTCAAGTTCGCGCAAGGGAATGGTAACAATCTCACCGTCTCGCAAAACCCCTATTTTGTGATCCAGGGTTACACGCGTGCGATAACCTCGACTTGTGGTTACTTCATAGAGATCTTTGATTCCGTTGCGGAAGGCGTAAGTGATAGGGCGTAGTCCTTTGTGCGTCTGCGCTTGAATTGCCTCCCCGGCGTCCAGGCGATCCGCCAACTCTTTTGCCGGGATCAAACCTTTATCCGTAGCAATGCGTTCAGCAGGACCGAAGCAGCCGCCTTGCTGTATTACATCTCCCGTCGCTACTGAGTACAACTGCGCCCAGGAGCAGGGACCAGAGGCCGTGCCGTTGACCGTTCTGATGTAGGAACCGCGCGGGCGCAGGCTGGAGAGGTTGATGCCGACGCCGCCGCCGCGCGCCATGATCTCCGTCATGATCTTCAGGTTGTCGAGAATGCCCTGGCGGCTGTCTTCGGGAGAAGGTATCACGAAGCAGTTTGAGACTACGACACCGGCTGAAATGAATGAGTGATCTTCTTCAACTTCGATGTCCAGTACGACGCCTGAGTAGTCTTCAATAGCAATTTCATCAATTCGCACCCACCTGAGGTTATCGTATTTAATATATTGTTTGAAATCGATTCCAGACTCTGGAGCTTGAACACCAAAAAACCGTTCAAAGAGCGGAGCGCACTCATTTGCCGTGGCCTGAATACGGTATGCAGGCACGCTTCCTAAACGATGTGTGTTCTCTCGAATCGAGAATAAGTATCCCATTCGGAGGAGAAGTTGGTGGATTTGGACAGTAAGAACCCGATTCGATAACACTATGCCGAGTCTGTTACCAGATACGTAGCCATTGGCACTGAATAATCCACGCAACAATTCCAGGGTGAACTCAGCAGGCAAATGCATCAGTTGGTCAGGAATGCACTTGTTATAGCTGTAGCAGCCGAGAAAAGCCTTAAAGAACTCTCCAAGGGGCATAGAATTCACCCACAGGTCATACCAGCGTTCCGTACTACTCAACTTAATGGAAGGCTCGATGCCAAACTTGGCTTCGATGATTCGCGCGATCTCTACAGCCTCTTTCTGCTCATCCAGGGAAAAAACAATTCTGATCCCAGATGGAATATCTGTGCCTGTGCGATGAGTTACGCACCCATCACCGAGCCAGCGTCCGAACAGATAGCACAAATCACCATCGAGCACCAGACGATCTTGAATCTTGTAATGTGTTCCCCAATCTGATACATAACCATGATAACCGCGCGTTGTTGCTTTAAAGAGTTCGCCATCCTTCGTTTCATATCCCGAAATGTGGTCCTGAAGATGAATAATTTCTGGGGGGGTTACCTCGGCATTATGTGCAACAGCAACAAAATCGCCCGGCTTAACTTCTTTAGCAGGAATCCAATCCGGCTCATGCTGCAAGCGCAGCCCATCACGGGATTTATGTGTATTCACCCACTCGGAGCGGATAATATATACTTTGTGGTCGCCTGTCAGGCGGAGATCATCGTAGCCAATTTTCTTTGGTCGGATGATGTAGAGTGGTTCATCAGTCTCGCGCTCGAACTTATGCAGGACTCGGCGAAGGCGATTGCGGTGGGTTACTACCTGATCACCAATCTTGATTTCTGAGATTGGGCGATAGCCTTCTGCTGTAAGCACTTCCTGATCGGGTGGCATACAATTATAGTATGTCACGGCGTGGCCGGAGCCGGCGCCGGCCAGGATGCGCCCGCCGGGTACGAACTTGAAGTCGGAGAGCGCATCATAGAATCGCTTCTCCCACTCGGCTCGCTTCTCTTCGGTCTGTTCTATCGCTGCGATGCCACGTGCAACGCGGCTCCACGTCTGTTCCGGGTAGTGTTCCAGCGGCTGGCCGGAAGCGTCTTTCAGAGAGTACCTGTCTATGAAAACCTTCTGGCGGATTCCTTCGAGTTGAGTCATCTTCTGTGTATCGGCGGCGGTCTGAGCAGAGTGTGCTTGCTGTTCTACCATTGCTGGTCGCTCCTTCTCTTTTTCTTTTTTTAGGACATCCACAGAGCTGGCTGCACTGTGTTATGGGTCGGGTAGCTGTTTTGTTGTTCAGTGTGATCAGGCTTTCCACAACCCAGTATACTCGGAAAGAACGCCAAAAACAACCTTTTTGGCACAATATATTGTGGTTTTCCAAAAAATTGACACAAGATATTGATTGAGATAGCATATGATAGCATAGACAGCGGAAATCTGCCACAGCATTTCTGGGGAAGTTTCCGGCTGCTTATTTCGTGTGAGGAAGGTTTTGCTCAAGGATATTGGGATATAATAGGCGTGTTCTCTGGAAAGAGAGTCGGCCTGATCTGTACTATCACATGCAGGAGGGATGGTGTGTCCCTCTGCCAGGAGGATTTTATGCGTGCTGAGATACTATCTTGTGGCACAGAGTTGCTGCTTGGCCATATCAGTGACACGAACGCGACCTATCTTGCCCGTAGTCTGGCGGCGCTTGGTATTGATCTCTATTATGTCTCGCAGGTAGGAGACAACCTGGAGCGCATCGTTGAGACGCTCAGGCGGGCATGGCAACGTTCGGAACTGATCATTATGACGGGAGGGCTTGGCCCGACCGAAGATGATCTGGCGCGAGAGGCGATCAGTACGCTGCTTGGCGAGACGATGGTGATTGACGCGGAACTGGAAGCGACACTACGCTCGCGTTTTGCACATGCTGGCATTCCGATGGCGGAGCGCAATCTGAAGCAGGCGACGCTGATCCCTTCGGCGCGCAGCCTGCCGAATCCGGTAGGAACCGCGCCCGGCTGGTGGGTGGAGAAAGAGGGCCACATCATTGTTGCCATGCCCGGCGTGCCGCGCGAGATGTACCGCATGTGGGAAGAGCAGGCCGTGCCACGTCTTGAAGCTTATGCTGGCGGCCTGATCTTTACTCGTATTTTGCGCGTCTCCGGCCTGGGCGAATCGACGGTTGAAGAGTATCTCGGCGCGCTCACCCGCAATACCAATCCGACTATTGCCACCTATGCCAAAGCTGATGCCGTTGATGTGCGCATCACTGCTAAAGCCAGCAGTAGAGAAGAGGCGGAACGGCTGGTCTCGCAAATGGAGCAGCAGGTGCGGCAGGTGCTCGGCGACGCTATTTTTGGCGTCGATAAAGAGACACTGGCGGAGCGGGTGGGCGTCTTGCTACGGGAGCGCGGGCAGACGCTCGCTGTCATGGAATCGCTCACCGGCGGGCTGCTTGCCAGCACGATTACCGATGTAAGCGGCAGTTCCACCTATTTTACTGGTGGTTTTGTGACCTACAGCGCCGCCATGAAGGCACAGATGGGCGTGCCACAGGAGATTCTGGAGCAGCACGGCGCAGTCAGCGAGGAGACGGCGCGGGCGATGGCGCATGCTATCCGGCAGGCGCTCGGCACTGATTTTGGTATTGGCATCACGGGGGTGGCCGGTCCTGACACGCAGGAAGGCAAGCCCGTTGGCACCGTCTATATGGCGGTTGAGGGACCGGCGGGTGTTGTCGCGCAGGAAGGCGCGAGCTGGCGCGCCAGTCGCAGTGATAACAAGCGCCTGGCAGTGCTCGCGGCGCTTAATCTGCTCAGGCGCTATCTCGAAGGGACGCTGAAGCCTGTATAGTTCCTCTGCCGCTTGCCAGGCAAGGCAGGGATGGGGAAAAGCGATGTGCGCGAAGCTTGACTGGATCGGCCTCTCATGCTACACTGGAGACGCGGCAGTCGGAGTGGCCCATCAAGCCCAATGGCGATTGAAACTAAGTCGAATTTGCCCTGACAAGAGGGAGATTGTGAGCCAGAAGAAGAGGGGAAAAAAGCGGTATGGTCCATTAAGCCCGGTAGGGATTGGAATGCTTTTTCGCGCCATTCGTTCTTCGCCGCTTCTCAGGGTGCTGGCTTTCCTGGGACCCGGTCTGGTTGCCGCCAATGCCGGCAACGATGCCGGCGGCATAGCCACGTACAGCT
>JADBKA010000366.1 GCA_014896635.1 Ktedonobacteraceae bacterium | reverse complement strand
ATGACACTTCGTACACACAACGTCGTCGGCATGCTGATGGTTTACAATAAGCTCAAATTTCGATTTGCAGTCCGAGCAGTAATACTCGTACAATGGCATTGAAAATACCTCCAACCGGTGGGAATCTCGCTATCAACACATATTGTAGTGCCTGGCGTGACTCAACGTCAAGCACGTAGAGAAAGAAACAGCAAAGGATCGTCGTATGGCGCTCACTATAGGCATCATTGGTTTACCACAGAGTGGCAAAACATCGCTTTTCAACGCACTGACAAAAGCGAACGCTCCGATCAGCGGCTATGCGACCAGTACCGTGCAGGCCAACCTGGCCGTCGTACAGGTACCGGATACGCGCGTTGACACCCTGACCGACATTTTCCATCCAAGAAAGAAAACCTACGCAACCGTCGAATTCGTGGACGTTGCTGGAATGGGACAGGCCGCGCCAGCAACCAGAGAGAAACGCGAAGGACTCAGCGCCGAATTTCTCGGCCATATTCGCAACGCTGATGCCCTGGCCATCGTCCTGCGCACGTTCAGCAACAGCGCAGTGCCGCATCCCTACGAGAGCATCGACCCGTATCGTGATCTGGAGAGCCTCAACGCCGAGCTGGCCCTCACCGATCTCGCTACCGTCGAACGGCGTATCGAGCGCACAAAACGCGCTGCAAAATCGGGCGAAAAAAAGTACCAGGGCGAACTGGACCTGCTCTCTCGCTTGCACGAGGCGCTCAGCGAATTCAAGCTTGCCCGTGATCTCTCCTACACTTCACAGGATTACGAAGTGCTCAAAGAACTCTTCCTGCTGACGATGAAGCCGCGTATGTATGTGCTCAACGTGAGCGAGGACGTGCTCGGCGACGCGAACGAGTTGCTGGAAAAAGTGCGCGCTGGCGAGCCGCTTAAGACAGAAGAGCTACAGAGCGAGCTGCGAGGTATTGCCACAATAGCTCAGCGCGCAAAAGCGGAAGGAGCCGAGGTTGCCGCTGTTTCCGCTCGTTTAGAGGCCGAGTTGTCCGAACTCTCCGAAGCCGATGCCCACGAATACCTGGAATCCCTGGGCCTGCCCCGGCTCGGAGCCGACCGCGTTATTCAAATCGGCTATCGCCTGCTCAATCTGATCACGTTTCTGACCGCCGGCGAAGACGAGGTGCGCGCCTGGACCGTTACACGAGGCGCAAAAGCGCCGGAAGCCGCTGGCAAGATTCACTCCGATATCGAGCGCGGCTTCATTCGCGCTGAGGTCACGCACTACAACGACTTCATGGAATGCGGTAGTTTCGCCGTCGCCGCCCGTAAGGGCCTGCAACGCCTCGAAGGCAAGGACTACGTGGTACAGGACGGCGATATCATTCACTTCCGCTTCAACGTGGGACGGTAGAATCAAAACAGCCAGTCCCTCTGAGCAGTTAGCAGATGCGCGGCAGCGGGTCCCCTACCAGCATATCAAGGACGCGCAGGCCGCCGATTTCGGTGCGCAGGAAGACCATGCCCGGCGGCTCAGCCTGGATTGTACCGATGATGGTCGCCTCGCGTCCCAGCGGGTGAGCGCGCATGGCAGCCAGGGCGCTCTCAGCCTTCTCGGCTGCCACAACTGCCAGCATTTTGCCCTCATTGGCGATGGTCAGGGGATCGAGGCCAAGAATTTCGCAGGCGCCGCGCACCTCAGCGCGCACCGGGATGCTCTGCTCGTCGAGTGCGATGGAAACCTCCGAACCCATCGCCATTTCGTTTAACGCTGTTGCCACACCGCCGCGTGTAGGATCTTTCATGCAATGCACAGCCTCTCCTGCGGCGTCGAGCACGGCGCCCGCCAGGCTATGCAGCGGAGCGGTATCGCTCTGGATATCGGTTTCAATATCGAGTGCTTCGCGCGCAAACATGACGGCGATCCCGTGATCGCCGATAGGCCCGCTCAGCAGAACGCGGTCGCCGGGCTGCAACTGTGTCTGCCCGATGGGCCAGTTTGCGCGAATGACGCCAACGCCGGCAGTATTGATGAAAAGGCCATCGGCTTTGCCGCGCTGCACAACTTTGGTATCGCCGGTGACGATGCTGATGCCGGCGTCCGCCGCCGCCTGCGCCATCGAGGCCACAATGCGGCGCAGCTCGGCAATGGGAAAGCCCTCTTCCAGAATGAAGCCTGCGGAAAGGTAGAGCGGTTGCGCGCCGGCCATCGCCAGGTCGTTAATGGTGCCATGCACCGCCAGCTTGCCGATATCCCCGCCGGGGAAGAAGAGCGGACTGACCACATAGGTATCGGTAGTGAAGGCAAGGCGCTGAGCAGTGCTGTCAACGGCGAAGGTGGCCGAGTCGTCCATCACGTCAAGCAGCGGGTTAGAAAAGGCGGGGGCAAAGACGCCCTCAATCAGATTATGCGTGGCTTTGCCGCCACTGCCGTGACTGAGCGTGATCTTCTCATCACGCAAATAGAATTTGTTGCGGCGCGCCTGCCGTGTGCGCTCGATCTTCTTAAGCACTTCTTCGACACGCGCTGTGTCGTGAAACACTGAATCGTCCATAAATTTCTCCTGATACCACAACCATGAAAGAAAAAGGGGGTTTTTCGGGGGGACACCCTTTTCCGTTCAGTTGACGCCCTCCTGGACCTCTCCTTGCTAAGGCAGCGTATTGAGACGGTGACGCTCAGCGGCCATCGAGAAGCGGCCATAATTGAAGTAGGCGGCGCAGGCTCCCTCAGGAGAAACCATGCAGGTGCCGATGGGCGTTTCAGGCGTGCAGGCTGTCCCAAAAACCTTGCATTCCCAGGGCTTGATGACGCCTTTGAGCACTTCGCCGCACTGGCAGGCTTTCGGATCGGCCACGCGCAATCCCGGCACCTCGAAGCGCAATTCAGCATCCCAATCGGCAAACTCTGGTCGCAGTTTCAGGGCGCTATGAGTGATAAAGCCGAGGCCGCGCCACTCGAAGAAGGGCCGCAGTTCCATTGTGCGCGCCATCGCCTCAAGCGCCTTAGGATTGCCCTCAGGACGCACCACGCGGCTGTACTGGTTCTCGACCTCCGCCCGGCCCTCTTTGATCTGCCTGACAAGCATATACACCGACTGGATAATGTCGAGCGGCTCAAAACCGGAGATCACAACGGGCTTACGATGATCACGCGCAATAAAGGTGTATGGGCGCATGCCAATGATCATGCTGACATGGCCGGGGCCGACAAAGCCATCCAGGCGCAGGTCGGGCGAGTCAAGAATGGCTTTGATGGCCGGGATAATGTTGACGTGATTGCAGAAGACCGAGAAATTCTTCAGCTTCTCAGCCTGCGCACGCAGCAGCGTGACGGCAGTCGAAGGCGCAGTAGTCTCAAAGCCAATAGCAAAGAAGACCACCTGGCGATCAGGATGCTGGCGTGCAAGCTTGAAGGCGTCGAGCGGCGAATAGACGAAGCGCACATCGGCTCCATCGGCC
>JADBKA010000039.1 GCA_014896635.1 Ktedonobacteraceae bacterium | reverse complement strand
TCGCGGTGGTCTCAAAGCCAATAGCGAAGAAGACGACCTGGCGGTCGGGATGCTGGCGCGCGAGCTTGAAGGCGTCGAGCGGCGAATAGACGAAGCGCACATCGGCTCCATCGGCCTTAGCGTCGAGCAGACTCCCTTTCGAGCCGGGGACGCGCATCATATCACCAAAGGTGGTAAAAATCACACCGTCAGTACGCGCAATGGCGATGGCATCATCAATACGGCCCATCGGCAGCACACAGACCGGACAGCCCGGTCCATGCACCAGGTCAATGTTGGGCGGTAACACGTCCTCAATGCCGTGCTTGTAAATAGTATGGGTGTGACCGCCACAGACCTCCATCAGTTTGAGCGACCGGCCCGCGCTGAGCTGCGTGATCTCCTGCGCGATCTGCTTCGCCAGTTCGGGATCACGATATTCGTCAATATACCTCATCGTACCCACCAGTTATTTCTCCTTCTTGAGTTGTGCCTGAATGACCTCAAGCAGCGCATGATAGACTGTCGCCTGGGCCTCCTGAATGCGCGGAACATGGTCACTCGGAGCGTTGATACAGAAATCGACCGCCGGGGACTGCATCATCTTGCCGCCATCGTAGCCCGCCAGGCCAACGGTAAGCAGGCCCTGTTTTTTCGCCTGCTCGAAAGCTACCAGCACATTCAGCGAATTGCCGCTGGTCGAGATACCGACGGCGATATCGCCGGGCCGGCCATAGGCGATGACCTGGCGAGAGAAAATATTGTTGAAGCCGACATCATTGCCAACGGCGGTGACGACGGCGATATCGTTGGTGAGCGCGATGGCCGGCAGCGGTCGCCAGTGGGCATACGGCGGGTGAAGCAGTTCGGTGACCATATCCTGGGCGTCGGTGGTGCTGCCGCCGTTGCCAAAAGCCAGTAGAGCCGCGCCTTTTGCGAAAGCCCGCGCCATCGCCTGGCCGGCACGCACAATCTGCTCGCTATAGCCTGCAAGCGTGGCGCGGCGCAATGCCACTACTTCATGACACTTCTCAAGCGTCGAGTGCTGCACCTGCGCCAGCACATCTTCAAGACTGGCTTTCCCCCCCTCAAAAAGGAATGGATAAAAGAGCCGGTCGTACTCGGACCCCTCTGCATTACTCATGGCTAACCCCTTCTAGCCTCTCGATAGCGACACCACCATGTACCAGTAGTATATCACCGGGAGCAACGTTATCTACCAGGCTGACATCAATCTCCTCTACTACGTCCCTCCCGCTCTTCACCTCCCTTACAGCCACTTGCGCCAGTTCCGCCTGGTGATCAACTCGCAGCACTCTGACCGTTACCGCTTCGTCAGAGCAGGTAATGCAATGTCCTTCTGCATCAAGATCACAATGCGCAGCAGGTAAAGATGTGAATTCACAACTGTCAGATTGCCGGTTTTGCTGTTCGCTGGTCATTGCAGTAGCCCTTCATGCTCAAAAAAGATATGCACCAGTTCCCACAACACGTGATAGAGCGTTTCGTGCGTCTCCTGAATGACCAGCGGATCACGAGAGGAGACGACAAAACAGAAATCGAGTCCCGCCTGTTTCATCGCTCCACCATCGCCTCCCGCCAGGCCAAGCGTGAGTAGGCCGAGATTCTGCGCACGTCGCAGGGCGGCTACGACAATGTGACAGTTGCCATCAGGTGAGAAGCCGATGGCGATATCCTGTGGTCGCGCTAGAATATCAAGCTGGCGTGTGAAGGGCATCTCGTCGCTTCCGCCGGCCATCAGCCCGCTCAGCGTGGCGCTGTCATTAGTCAGCGCGATGGCGGGTAGCGCCCGCTTGCCCACAATCACCGGGTGAAGAAATTCGACCGAGACGTGCTGAGCATCGGTAGCCCAGGCGCCATTGCCGAAGGCGAGCAGACGTCCGCCCTGGTGGAAGCGGCGGGCCATTGACCAGCAGGCTTCGGCAATGCTGCGCGCTTCTTTCGTGAAAAACGTCTCAGGTACAGACGTGCTCTGCTCAAAGCGTGCGTTCACCAGGGTGAGGAGTTCCTGCTGATTTTGCTCAGTTGCCATTGTTTTTCCTCGTCATTCTATTTGACTTTGATGCAGCATTGTCAGCTCATCGGTATAGGTCTGCCCTAGCAACTCCAGGGCTTTCATGGTCTCCCGCGCTTCATTCTCGTCGATCTTGCTCATGGCAAAGCCGACATGAATCAGTACCCAGTCACCAGGTGCGATGCCTTCAGGACGTACCAGCGCGATATTAACGTTGCGCTTCACGCCTGAGACGTCCACTCTGGCGATGGAGTTGGGGTCGTCAACGATGTCTACAACTTTCCCAGGAATACCCAGACACATAGGTGCCTCCTTCTGGCTAACCAGGGCGACCGCCGGATGCCGGGGTCTCCCTTCTCTCCCAATGAAAAACAAGAGCAAAATGTTTTTTGGGGAATATATCCCCTACAAGACACGGGCGGCGGCCACTGCGGCCTGGCCCAGACTGATGCCGCCGTCGTTGGGCGGCACGAGACGATTGATAAAAACTTGAAAAGCTCTGCTCTCCAGGCGAGCTATCAACTGCTCCAGGAGCAAGCGGTTCTGAAAGACACCGCCACTGAGCGCGACTGTATTCAGTTTGCTCTGCTCCCGTACGTTAAGACAGACATCTGCCAGTAGCGCGGCCAGGGAGCAGTGAAAACGGTAGGCGATGCGGGCAGCAGAGACATCCTGCTGGATGTCGTTCACAATCGCACGTATCATTGGCGAGACTTCCAGGCGCGCCGGCACATCGCTCGTCACCGCGAACGGGTAAAGCGCAGACCCGATGTCATCCTGGGACGCTTGAGATGCCAGTATTTCCAGCTCGATGGCAGCCTGCCCTTCATAAAGCACCTCGTCACGCACATCCAGCAGCGCCGCAACCGCATCAAACAGGCGACCAAGACTGGATGTCGGCGGACTATTGATGCCCTTCGCCATCATTTGCGCCAGTATATGCCACTTTGCGTGATCTACCCGTTGCACAAACGGGATGTCCAGCTCAAGAAACGCCTCGCCATACGCCTGTTTCAGGAGGACGGCAGCCATGCGCCAGGGCTGGCGTACAGCCTGCTCTCCCCCGACCAGCGGGACATAGGCAAGATGTGCTTTGCGCTCAAAGCCATTGAGATCAGCCGTCATGATCTCGCAGCCCCAGATTGCGCCATCCGTACCATAGCCCGTGCCATCGGCAGCGACCCCGATCACCGGCTCACGCAACCCATGCTCCGCTATCACGCTGGCAATATGGGCATAATGGTGCTGCACGCCGATTTTGCGCGCAATGTCGCTATCCAGCGCGTACTTGGTCGCCAGGTATTCAGGATGCAGGTCGTAGGCGACAACCTGTGGGTAAATATCGAAGAGACGCTCGAAATGCTCGATGCCCTCCCGAAATGAGGTCAGCGTTTCCAGATTCTCCAGATCGCCGATGTGATGGCTGATGAACGCCTGCCGGCCTTTCGCCAGGCAGAAGGTATTTTTCAGATGCGCGCCACAGGCGAGCAGAGGCTGCGATACGTCGAAGCTGAGCGGAATCGGCTCAGGTGTGTAGCCGCGCGAGCGGCGGAAAAATTGCTGTCCCCCGGCGGCAATGCGCATGACGGTATCATCGCAGCGCATATGAATATCACGGTTGTGGCTGAGCATGCCATCGGCGATGGGAAGCAGGCGCGTGCGTGCATCATCGTCGCGGTAGGCGATGGGTTCGTCGCTCAGATTGCCACTGGTCATCACCAGCGCCGCCGGGCGTTCTGCTTCAAGAGCTGCGGCAAAAGCATGCATGAGCAGATGATGCAGCGGAGTATAGGGTAGCATGATGCCAAGCGTGTCATAGCAAGGCGCAGTCGCAGGCGCGACAGGACAGTCAGGCAATTGCTTTAGCAGAACGATGGGACGGCGATACGATTGCAGCAGGTCGGCTTCCGCTGCACTGACGATGCAAAGCTGGCGAGCCGTTTCCAGGTCGGGAACCATCAGCGCGAATGGTTTGGCTTCGCGCAGCTTGCTCCGGCGCAGGCGCTGCACCGCCTCTGCGTTCAGAGCATCGCAGGCCAGATGATAGCCGCCCAGACCCTTGATAGCGAGGATATCGCCCACGACGAGGCGCCTGACGGCTTCTGCAATCGGCTCCGCCGGGTTCACCGGGTTCACCGGGTTCACCGGCTCTGCTGGCTCACTGCTCTCTCTGGCCAGGGTAGCATTTGCAACAGCCACATCCCCAGAGAACTGCGATGATTGATCGAGCAGAAACACCTGCGGACCACAGACAGGGCAGGCATTGGGCTGAGCGTGAAAGCGCCGGTTCAACGGATCATCATACTCGGCCTGGCAACGCGGACACATCGGGAAGACGCGCATGGTCGTTTTATCGCGGTCATAAGGCACATCTTTAATAATTGTGAAGCGCGGGCCGCAGTTTGTGCAGTTGATAAAAGGATAGCGATAGCGCCGGTCTGCCGCGTCAAAGAGTTCACGCAGGCAATCATTGCAGGTAGCAGTATCCGGCGAGATGAGCGCCTGGCGTTCGGCTCCTGCCTGGCTGTGCGCGATAACGAACGAGGTTTCATAGCGAGGGACGATCTGCTCTGTGACAATGGAGTCGATACGCGCGAGCGGGGGTGCCTCGGTACGCAGAGCGCGTTGGAAGCCAGCGAGAGCTTCAGACAGTCCTTCAACCTCGATGATGACCCCATGAGTGTTGTTGAGCACAAAACCTGCCAGTTGCCAGCGCACTGCCTGCCCATAGACAAACGGGCGAAAACCCACTCCCTGGACAATGCCCTGGATGAGAATGCGCTGCCGCTGTATTGTCGAATTCTGTAGCGAAGACATAGCCTGTACGCTTTCTTTAGCCGCGCACCTGATTATATTTTACACAGAAGATGTTCCCACACCCTTCAATTCTCAGCGGAATCCGCGCCTGTTGTCTTCTCGCGCGCGAAAGCGATTAACCAGTCGCACCATGCGTCAAGGCCCGCGCCTGTCCGGCAACTCAGCTCGAAGATGCGCAGGCGTGGATTGATGGCGAGCGCATCCCGCCTGACCTTCTCCAGGTCATAATCGACATAGGGCAGCAGGTCGAGTTTGTTGACGATCATGACCTGCGCGGCGGCAAACATCTGGGGATACTTGGCGGGCTTATCGTCTCCCTCGGCGGTGCTGACAACAACGATGCGGCAATCTTCACCCAGATCCCAGGAAGCAGGACAGACAAGATTGCCGATATTTTCAATGACCAGCAGATCGACCTGCGTAAGGTCAACTTCGCCCAGGGCCGAACAGATCATATGCGCTTCGAGATGGCATGCGCCACGCGTATTGATCTGCACCGCCTCTGCCGCACCGGCTCGTTCAATGCGTTCCGCGTCGGCGGTGGTTTCGATATCTCCTTCGATGACGCCTATACGCAGGCTACCACGCAGGCGTTCGATGGTGCGCTCCAGCAGCGTTGTTTTGCCAGCCCCCGGCGAACTCATGATATTGAGGGCGCGAACACCTCGCGCAGCCAGTAGTTGTTGAATTTCTTCGGCAACGGCGTCGTTAGCAGCCAGAATATTCTGTACAATGGTGACTTTAATTTCAATCCCTCCAGAGCTTCTCTCTGGCCTCCTCCTGCTGCAAATCGACCTCCATATCCAGAATCTGAAGCTCGGTGCCAGAGATGATTTCGCTGCTCCACTCTCGACAGAGCGGACATTGAGCGACAAAATTATTGACTGCAAATTCGCTAGCGCAGTGGCGGCAATAGGCCCGATGAGGCACGACATCAACGAGGAGCTGCGCGCCGGCCAGCATGGGATCGAGGTTAGTCAGCATCTCGAAGCCAAAGGTTAGGGAATCGGCAACGATGCCACTGGCTTCGCCAATGCGCAGCCGCACATTTTTGACGCGCACCGCCTGGCATTCGGCTGCCCTGGCCGCGACGATATCAACGATGCTCTGGGCAATAGCGAGTTCATGCATGACTAACCTCGATGGAGATAGCTCTCCCTCTCTACATTGATCGTATTCTCAAATAGCGTTGAATATCGGGCAGTACCTGGAGAAAACCATACCCCAGCACCAGCGCAATAGCAAGCACAAACAGAGTCGTGAGCAGCTTAGACATGGCTGTCTTCCTTTCTTATTTCTAAAGATATTATAGAACGGTTGTCGAGTGAAGCAATTGCTCAATAAGCGAGTCAACCATTTTAACGGCTTCGTCAAGGGCTGCCTGGACCGGCGTGCTCAGGCCCATCTGCATTTCCGCGTAATCTGTATCCTCGGCAAAAGGAGTGGGTTCACAGCCGACCAGTAGCGTATGGATGGGTTTTGCGCCGAGCGTGCGAGCGAAGGCAAGCACCCTGGCAGGGTCCATACTATGCGCATCCAGCGCAGCCCGGCCTGCCTCGGCCCCCTGTGCGGGGTTGAATCCTGCTTGATCGGGTTCGATCAGATAGAGTGTTCCCGGCGCATTGCCACGCGCAACGGCATCTACCAGGATCAGTGTATCATAGTCATCCAGCAAGGCATAGGCCAGGTCCATACCGCGAATGCCAAAGTCAACGACCTCCACGTCCGCCGGATAAGCTCGCTGCTTCAGCAAACGGGCCATCTCGACGCCAAAGGCATCATCGCCGAGAAAAATGTTACCGATGCAGGCGACCAGAATGCGCCTGATTGTTTGCTGTGGCGGCGAGGGCTGATTCATCGTGGCGCCTCCGGCAATTCTACCTCTTCCGGGAAGAAGTAGAAGCGATGGCCTGGCAGGACGCGCTCATCCCATTGTTCCCTGCCGGGGTCATCGTCCAGCGTAACGACGAGATAGATGCGGTTTTCAAAATCCTGCTGGATGGTTTCAACTCGTGCGCTCCTGCCTTCGAGCAGGATATCAAAAGCGTCGGTCAGCGTTCCCTGGCGGTTCTGGCGGCGGCCTGGCCGCAACAGAACGCGGTCGCCGGCTCTCACCTCCTTCCCTGAAACCACCACCGATGATGGCGGCGGATAGTCCTCACCGGGATATTCTGAAAAATTCCAACTGGCATCGTTCATTTTTCAGCTCCTTGATCGAGCGGGCGCAGGCTGCGAATGGTGCCGTGTAGCTGCATGAATTGTTCTGAGGTTAGCGCCTCAGTGCGGTCCAGGATCTGGCGGGCGCGTTCGTCGGCCTGGCGCATCTCCTGTTTCTCCTCGTCGGTCAGTGTCATGATGCGCAGTGTCAGCAATTCATCAATCTCGGTGCCGTCAAAGAGGTCGCCGGGACTTTCAGGCGCGATTTGCGGGTAGTCGTACAGGATGATAGGCGAAGAGAGCATCCAGTCTGTCTCGCCTTCCTCGCCGACCAGGACCGGCCACGTGCGAACATTACTGCACCGTTCCGCGTCGGCCTTGAGATCCGCTGGCGGGTCCAGCAGTGAGACAAAGGCGCCCTGCTGAACCTGCATGATCGTATGCGTGGCGACGAACGATTGCAGCAGCGCCACGTTGTGCTGGCTGGCTATCATCGCATCATAAGGTGTGGTGTTCTCGATGCGAATGCTGAGTTTGAAGAGCGCGGTATCTGGCTGGTCGGCGAGATCGCGCAGTCGTTCGGCAGCAATCACGACACTGCCCGAAACTGGCTGCTGCTCACGGACAATGCGCACAGCCTGGTCATGGTCAGAAGCTGACTCCTCCACAGTGCGGCCGCCGGGGAACTCGATGCTGAGTGAGCGCGGATGGGCGAGCAGGTCACCCAGAGCAAAATCGGACACACTGATCTCACGCTCAACCCCCTCTTCCGATGTTTCGCTGGCTAAACGATGAGCCAGCCGCATAGGATCAAGTTCACTCTCTGCTCCCTGTGCTGGCGGCGAACTTGCTGCCTGTTCCATCCTGCGCACGAGCAGGTGCAGGCAGCGCATATGGATAGCTAGAGATGTAGCCGCTGAACCGGTCAGCAGGCACTCGGTCTGCATCGTCCAGGGTTCCAGGCCCCCGCTCGCCTCGCTATGCTCGCGTGGATACACCACGCCGAACGTCCAGCGCGAGCGATTCTTGATCGCAGAGTGGCGGTAGGGATAGAGAAGATAACCCTCGTAGAGGACGGCGTTGGCGATCTCTTTGACTCGTTCTATGCTCATGGACGTACCTCTTCACCACTTGCCTGCAAAAGATGCGTCAGAGCCTCTTCCCAGGTGGGAAGACCGTGTTTTACCTTGTACTGGTAGAGCCGGTCGAACACGTCTTTATGCAGGCGAATCCAGGCCGTATCAGGATAATAGCGCGCGATCATCTCGCGCCAGGTAGCGACCGGCAGGCGATAAGCCGCCTCTTTCGACCAGGGAATTGGCGCCACCTGGAGATTGCCCGCCTCACCCTCGTAGAAGATGGTCCCGCTGAAGAGCAAGGTCAGGGGGATATCACCGCCTTCCAGCGCGTCAAAATATTTAGTAGCGACGACATCAAAATCGTAGGTAGACGGCACAGGTAGATCGGCGACGATGCTCTCGGAGAACGGCGGGACGACGGCGCTAGCATGTGTCCAGAGCAGGTCGCGCAACGTTTCGCTCCAACGCGACGACTCCCCAAAGACGTCGAGCAGGCGTGGCCTGACAGCCGGGCCGTAGTGGCGGCGCGTGACGGCGATCTGGATCTGGCAGCGCAGGGCAATAGCCTGAATGGGCCGAATTCCCCGTGACGATCCCCCCACTTTATTGACAATGCGCAGTTTGAACAGCAGCATGGGTACTGCGGCAAAGGCCGGGATCTCCGCACCGGCAACTTCAAAATCCAGGTCAGGCATCAGGCTCTCCTTTCACCGGGCGCGATTTTGCCCACAGGTCGGCAAAGAAGCGGGCAAGCGTTAAGCGCGCCTCTTCCCCACCACTGAAGCCGCGCCAGGAGAGGCGCAGCAGGCCGACAAGCTGGTAGCAGGCATCAATGGGAACGATATAGTATTCGTGCGCGCCTTCCAGCCGATTGATCAGCAGTGCTTCTACATCGGGTTCCATCTGTTGAAGCACAGGATTGTTGCCGGCAATCGTCTCCCATTGCTGCGGGTCAAGCAGCGCCTCCGTCGCTCCTGCCGGACCGGGATAGAAGGCCATCGCCTGCCCGGTTGCAGAGCTATGGAAAACATAGACCATGTTTACCGGAATCATCAGGCCGGTCCACTGTTCATCTGACAGACGAAAATCGGGCAATAGCAGGTAACGTTGCGGAATCAGGCGATACTTGCCTTCAGCGGCACCATCCCTGCCCATCAGCAGCGAACAGGCATTGCACGCGCAAACGATGCTGTGACTGGCAAGCGCCAGCATATGCTGATGCTCCGTCGGCAGGAGATCACCGCATAGCTCGCAGTGCTCTGCTACCGGGCGCTGCGCTTCTCGCACAGTCTCCTGCGCTCGCCTTCGCTCCCGTGTAAAGCGACGCAGTGCGCGTAAAGGAGCAGGAGACGGCGCATCGGAAGCATATTGACCATTTTCGTCGCTGAAGTACGATGCCGGCATCGCTGGATACTCCTGCTTACTGGATGGGCGCCGATAGCGCGCCGGGCTTTTGTGCCTGTGTGCCATCCCTGGGCTTTCTGGGAACAAATGTCACCGGCCTGGCTGCTGGCTGAGACACAACAGGTTGACTGGCAGTAGCGTCCTCAACTTTGATGCCATCCAGGTCGGGCGCAGCCTGGTTAATGGCTTCCTCGATGACGTGCTTGAGCGTCACGGTCGAAGCGGGACAGCCATGACAGCTCCCTTCAAGGCGTAGATAGGCAATGCCATCTTCCACGCGCAGCAGCGTCACGTTGCCGCCATGTGAGCGCAGATAGGGCCGCACCTCATCCAGCGCTCTGCCGATGCGCGTCTCGACATCCAGCGGGTGCAGTCCATGCAGCAGAAATAACGATGCTACCAGCTCATCCTGTGCGAAAGATTCAATCAGCGCCTGACCATGCTCGTTCTGCTCCGCCAGTTCGAGGATGCGGGCCAGCCCTTCACCGTACATATCCAGGATCGCCTGAATCAGTTCCTCAGTTGTCGCGCGAGCGTGCGCATCGGAGAAACGGGTCACTTCCTGAACCAGCGTTTCGATGCGAGCCGCTCGCTGCTGAGATGCCTGTCTGCTTTGCAGCATGGGATTTCCTCTTGCTTCGTTTCTATGGCGGGGTGTCCCAGGGCGCCCTCCTTAAGAGCCAGGATGACCGCAAGGGTTGCCCCTACACGGTCCGCCCCGGCATTGTGGTAAGGCTTGCAACCCCCTGGACCCCCCTTTTCAGCGGTGAGCGTTTGCTCAGGGCGTTTGCAGGTAAGGGCTATTCGGGTCTATCGGACCACGCGGGTTGATGCCGGTAGAGATGCTAGACGCCTCGCTGCCCCTGGGACGGGCCGCTCCTGCGGAACCCAGGTAATAGCCACTGCGACTTCTCTCTATGCCTCTGCCCGCGCCAATCTGGTAGATGATCTTTGTCGAGCCAAGCCAGTCCAGAATGGCGGTGAAGAGCTTTGTCATCAGATTCACCATCGCAACACCTCCTTATATGAGCAGGATTGACGGCATTACTGTGTCACACCAAACGTCGGCGAGTGGACGATTTGCAGCTCTTTGCCGTCGCCCAGGTACATGTGGACACCACACGGCAGGCAGGGATCAAAGCTGCGTACGGCTCGCATGATGTCGATGCCCTTGAAGTTCTCAGGCCCGTTCTCCTCGAAAATCGGCGTGTTCTGTACAGCATCCTCATAAGGACCGGGCGTGCCATAGATGTCACGCACGCTGCCATTCCAGGGTGTCGGCGGATAGGGATGATAGTTGGCGATCTTGCCGTTCTCAATCACCATGTGGTGAGAGAGCACACCGCGTACAGCCTCGTGGAAGCCGCAGCCGATGGCCTCTTTGGGAACGGTGAAATCGTTCCATGTTCTGGTATGGCCGGCGCGTACCTCGTCAAGCGCGCGCTCCAGGCAGTAGAGGCCAACGGCGGCAGAGTACGCCTGGAAGTAGGTGCGGGCGCGGTTGCGCTCGATAGCATTGCTCCACTTCGGGATTTTCCACTCGAACTCCACTTCAGGCTTTGTGGCAGTCTTGGGCAGGCGGATCTTGACGCTATGACCGGTGGCCTTGATGTAGCCACCCAGATCGACCAGGCCGGCCAGGGCCGTCACCCAGAGGCGAGGCATAGGACCGCCACCAGTATCGAGCGCCAGGTAATCGCCAGTGCGCTTGTCGTACCAGCGTGGCGACATGGTCCAGCTATATTTGCCCTGGAAATCGCGCTTCTGTGGCTTCGGGATAGTCGTCTGGTTCCAGGGATGGCGCTTGTCAACCGGGTTGCCGAGCGGGTCGCGGTCAACAAAGGTGCGCTCATTCTGCCAATCATCATAGTACGAGCTACCGAGCAGGATACGGATGCCCAGGTTGATATCGACCAGGCTGGTCGTGACCAGCTCGCCATCGACGATCACACCGGGCGTCACATACATGGCGCGACCCCATTTGTCCATCGTGCGATAATCGTAGTCACAGACATCGGGGTCCTGGAACGATCCCCAGCAGCCCAGCAGGATGCGGCGCTGGCCGACCTTTTCGTAGCCCGGCAGAGCCTGGTAGAAGAAATCGAAGAGGTCGTCGTGCAGCGGCACCATCTTCTTCATCCACTCGATGTACTTCATCAGGCGCACCAGGTAGTCGGTGAAAACCTGGATGGTGGCAACCGTTCCCACGCCACCAGGATAGAGTGTCGAGGGATGAACATGACGCCCTTCCATGAGGCAGAATTTCTCGCGCGTCAAGCGGCTCATCTGAAGACCTTCGAGGTAGAGCGTGCCGGTGAAGGGATTGCAGGCACGCATGATATCAGCAATGGTGCGATAGCCATGAATATCAGCATGAGGCGCTTCCGTCTTTTCAGCCAGTTCAAGCACACCGGGATTCGTCTCACGCACCATCTGCTCGCAGTAGTCCACAGCTACCAGGTTCTCCTGGAAAATATTATGGTCGAACATGTACTCAGCGGCCTCACCCAGGTTGAGAATCCACTCTCCCAGGGACGGCGGCTTGACGCCATAGGCCATGTTCTGTGTGTAAACAGAGCAGGTTGCATGGTTATCGCCACAGATGCCACAGATACGGCTGGTGATAAAGTGGGCGTCACGCGGATCTTTGCCTTGCATGAAGAGACTGAAGCCGCGAAAGATAGAAGAGGTGCTATAGCACTCGACGACTTTGCGCTGCCTGAAGTCAATTTTGGTGTGGATGCCCAGGCTGCCAACGATGCGCGTGATGGGGTCCCATGACATCTCGACAAGCTGCGATGACGGAGGAGGCGTCTCTCCTCGCTTCACTTGTGTAGCCACGATACTCTCTCCTTCTGGTAGATTCGTCTAGATTCGTCAGACGACGTGACAGGTTCAGTCCGGGGGGCAACAATGGTGTCAACAGCGACAACAGTCCCCTCTCCCCTGCAGCAAAACACTTAGAATACAATGAAGCTTTTTTGTTCACCGCCATCTTGGCCGATAGCCGGTGGTGAGGTCGCGGCGATTGTGCCGCCAGCCGGGTTCTTTGTTCACCGTTGTGTTGGTGATGCTGCGCAGGCTTCTGATGAAGCCACCGTAGGTGGAGCTGATGATACCTGAAGAGAGCCTGCCGCCGGGAGGTTCATCCATGAAAGGCATAAATTTGTCGGGGAAGCCAGGCATAGTGCAGCCGATGCAGATGCCACCCACGTTGGGACACCCACCGATGCCTGCCATCCAGCCACGCTTGGGAACGTTACACTGTACTACCGGCCCCCAACAGCCAAGCTTGACCAGGCATTTAGGAGAGCCGTACTCGGTCGTGAAATCACCTTGCTCGTAGTACCCTGCACGATCACAACCCTCGTGCACGGTCTTGCCAAAGAGCCAGGTCGGGCGCAGAGCTTCGTCGAGCGGGATCATGGGAGACAGGCCGGCCACCTGGTAGAGCAAATAGAGCACTGTTTCGGTGAAGTTATCGGGCTGCACGGGACAGCCGGGCACATTCACAATGGGAATGCCCGCTTTGGAGCGCCAGTTCCAGCCGAGGTAATCGGCAAGGCCCATAGCGCCGGTAGGGTTGCCTTCCATTGCCGGGATACCGCCGTAGGTCGCGCAAGTCCCGATGGCAATGACGGCTGTGGCTTTGGGCGCCAACCGGTCGATCCACTCGGTCGTGGGGATGGGTTGCCCGGTCTCAGGATCATTGCCGAGCGCGGCCCAGTAGCCCTCGCTCTTGATCTTCTCGTTGGGGATCGAGCCTTCCACGACGAGCACAAAAGGATCAAGTTCACCTCGTTCCGCCTGATACCACCACGTCATGAAACTCTCGCCACCCTGTTCATAGGCAAGGACCGGATTGTGGAGATGGACCCGGGGCAGACCAGGAATGGCTCCCAACAAAATATCTTCGATGCTAGGCTGGGTAGCTGCGGTGATCGAGACGGTATCCCCGTCACAACTCAAACCTGCGGTAATCCAGAGGATGTGGACGTCTTCTACGCGATTTCTGCTTGCCATGATACTCCTCACAGTTTGAGCGCTAATTGTTCGCAACTGCGCGAACAACTGAGAGACTACATCTAAGCATAGACGCCGTTACAAGGGATAAGCAGATGCCATTGCAAAGAGATGGGATGACGCACACACATATTATATCGCACAATCACAAACCTGTCAAGAGTCGGTTGCCTGCCGGTCCGCTCATCCGTTTGTCATACTAAAAGCTCTGCCTTATAGACAGCAATGACGACACCCTTTCTCTTTCTACTGCCAGAAGGCTGCTGTTCTGGGCTATGAGATGCTGCGTTCGCCGTAAGGCGCTCCCCCATCACAAGGCAAGTGTAGCATACCAGAAACGTGAATAGTAGTAGCTTTCCTCTATGCGTTCCATAGACCAGAGACATTATATATTTTGCACAAGAACCAGTACAATCATGTCCCGTTGCAACTCAGGTTCCCTGGCGACGCTCAAGTTCATGTTGCAGCGCTTCCATAGAATGCTGCAAGCGGTGCTGCATCTGAGCAACTGTCAGATCGCCGCGCGTCTTTTCGAGGATGCCGCGTGTTGCATCTGTCGTGCGGCGCAAGCCACCGGTGATGGCGTCGGGAAAATCGACGGTGATGAGTAGGGCATAGATGTCATCCATGTAGCGCAGATAGGTCTCGCAGTCCTCAATCTGGCCCCGGCGCAGTCGATCCAGTAGATAGCGGCGCAGTTCGCCAACGGCCTCACCCAGGCCATTGAGATAGGCAGCCACGCCCACAGCGAGTTCTCCCGGCGTAGGAAGCGGACGCTGCTGGACAAAAGCTGAAAACGTCGCAGCTTCGGCATATTCTTTCTGTGCATCCTGCACAAAGCCGGCGTAATAGATATCCTGGTGATCGCGCAGGTCTTTTGCCACCTCTGCAAGCAGCAGAGCGGCCTGCTTCAGCAATTCGTCGGCCCGCTGAAATTCCCGGCGATGTGCGGCGCGGATGCTATTAGCGCAGTGGCGAATGGCAGCGCGCGATTTCGGCAAAGCCAGTTCGCGCGCCGCATGTTTGAGCGTCAGGTGTTCAATGGCTATCTGTCCGATACTCTCCAGATTTTCTGACATACGGTCAAGCAATCCTCTCTCTTATATCGATAGTGTAACATGCAGAGAAAGGACCTGCGCTAACGCAAGGGATACATTTTGACGACCGAGCCGACGGACATCTCAGGGGTCTGGACATAAGCGGAGCCGACGGGCAGTTGTTCAATGCGCGCCGCCAGGTCCGTTCCCGGTAGGCCACGAATGAAGCCAGCGACTTTTTTCGAGTCAGGATAGTTCGTGCGGAAAATGATCTTGCTGCCGGCTGTCCCCAGAACGTCAGAATGGAAGTCTGCCATAGTTTGACTGGCGACGATCACAGCAATGCCGAATTTGCGTCCCTCGCGCATAATCTTAGGCAGCGTCAGATCTTTTGCAAGCCTATGCGCCTCGTCCAGCACAACCGCCAGACGAATACGTTTCGCATATCCCCAGCGGAACATATCCTTGTACAGCTTTCTGAGCACAAAAGCGCCTGCCGCCTGCTGTAACGTCTCTACATACAGGTTATGCAGATCAATGACCAGTCCTGAGCGAATCTGGGAGAGAAGGTCTGACCCCTGCTCCGGCGGGCGAAAGAGATTCATCTCCAGCAGAGGACGGCAGCGCGCCACGACATTTGAGGCATATCGCGCCTGGGCAAGTGATTCGATACGTTGTAGAACGTCCGTCAGTGTGGGTAGAGGCAGATCCTCGATCGACTGATCGTTGTCATCGTTAAAACCGCAGGCTCTGTAGGCATCGCGTATAGCCGAAAAGACGATATCGCGCTGCATAGCGCCAAGACCGGCAACATGTGCAAAGATCTCAGCAATTGCATAGCTATTGGCGAGCCAGCCGCCACTGCCGGCGTCCTGTGTGCATTCAAAGGGCGAGAAGGGCAGACCTTTAGCGGCATCCAGTACCAGTGGATCGTTGGCCTGCACAAAAGGTTCCTGTGGATCAGCAAACTGTCCATGAAAATCCAGCACCAGCGCCGGCACCTGTTGTTTACCCAGTTCAGTCAGAATGCGCGTCACAGTCCACGATTTTCCCTGACCTGGAATGCCAAGAATAAAGAGATGTGGGCTGCCATCAACGGAGGGCTGCCAATCGACTGTCACATTTGCAACGGCGGCCCTACCCAACGGCACGGTGACAGGTCCGTTTGCCGCCGGCTGTGCCGCTGTCAGCCGTTGAGTTGGCCCTCCTATCATTTCATCTTCTTCTGGCCGGCTGATTGATTCTTCTGAATCTTTCTCCGCTTCCACATTCGCCTTCCCGTCTATATCAGCAGCTTCAACCATCATCCCCTCATCTTCTCCCGCTACTTCATCCTCTCCTGGCGGTTCGTCAGCTTCGCCGGCTTCGTCATACGCGACATCCGTGCTGATCTCAGGCGGCATAAAACTCTGTGAGAGAAACACGGTTGATTGAAAATCTTTCGCCGTCAGAACCGTGATACGCGCCTCGTCAACCAGAAATGGCTTTCTCCCCTCTCCATCCAGGCTGACGATATACCCCTCATAGTCGGGCCGGAAATCCAGCCCTGACTTCTCCAGGCGCGAGACATGCTCCAGGAAGGATTGCTCTGCCGCCTGATCAAAGAGCTGGTAACGGCGAGAACGCTCAAAGTAGAAGCGCAGCATATTTGCCAGGTATGAGCGTTGCAGAGCGCCATCAACGCGATTTTCATTGAAAAAGCGGCTGCGCATGATGGATGCGGAGCCTTTCATCTGCAAGGCCATATCGCGGGCGAGATCTTCAAACGGCACCTGTCCACGACGCCATTTGACCTCGATAAACGTCGCGTTAACAATATTGCGCCTTAGCGAAATGAGCACGAGATCGCAGCGCCTCTCGCCGGCAGGAGTTTTCCCCGAACTAGCGAGGGAGAAGAGGCGCGGGTAGCTATCGACCGGGATGAGCACCGCCTGCTTGAGGCGTCCTTTCTGCTGCAACCAGGCGGTGACGACGCCGAGGCCGACGGCGGCGGCGGCGGTTGTCGAAGATTCTAGCGCCTGCAATGCCAGGCGGCCTGAGATCGTCTTGAGATAGTGCAACAGGTGGCTGACGCTCTGATCGACATGGGCAAAGCCCAGTTCGTTCATGGCCTGGCTCAGAAAAGACTGGATCTCTTCGTGCCAGGCAGTTGTCACCATCATACGATGACCCAGACCATCGGTAAACTCCGGCGAGTAGTCCAGTATATACTTACGCGCCAGATCTCTGAGACCCGGCTCAAAAGGCGAATCGTAGTAATCAAGCGTGAAGAAGCGGTCCAGCGTCACCACCCAGTTTGTGCTCTCATGGAGACGCTCAAGCACTTGCCGCTGCTCCTGGTTCAGCGTCACCTCTAAAACAGGTTGCGATTCTGGTGTGCCGCCAAGCACATAGCCGCCGGCGCGCAGGAGAGCCGTATGCAGTTTGATGAGCAATTCACTAGAGCGATGCTCCAGCTTACGCACGCCTTCTGTAACGATAGCATGCTGCCAGCGCAGCGCCGGCTGATCAGCCGAGAAGCGCGAGATAAAGCGGTTGATCAGGCCATAGAATGCAAAACTAGAGGTAGTGCTCTGGACACTCTGCTGCTCGCCTGCCAGTATTCTGATCTCAGGTCGCGTAAGATCCGTCACGACCGCGATATGAGCTTCGGGCGGCTTTCCCTTGACAAACTGTGCCATTGAGCGCGAAGTCGTTGTCAGGGCTGGCAGGAAATGATCGGTTGGTTGCCTGTAGAGTTGCTGATCAATGCGGTTCTGGCGAATCTGCTCGATAGCCTGGAGCGTGCTTTTGTGGCGGCTATTGGTGTAAGCGGTGATCTGGAAGGTGGGCATGGGCAACGGTTCATGCTCGCTCTCGTCAGCATTTTGCGCGGGCAGTGTTTTTTTGATGGCTTCGGCGAAGAAATCCCCCCGGTCTGGATTGATCAGCGTCGTCACAAGAGTGCTGACGTATGGATGCAGGGTGCGGAAGTTCTTGAGATGCTCGGCCAGTTGCTCTGTATGCCTGTCGCCGGCGGCCCCCTGATCGACCGTCATGCCCAGGAGCAGCGCAACATCACCATAGCGGCGGTGATGATCAGGCACATCGGCGGGCAGCGCCACACCATGAAAGAAGCGCAGATTCTGAAAGAAGGTAAAAGGAGTGGATGTGCCAATGTGAAAGGCGAACGCCGGCGCATTGATGGGCGTGAGCTGGCGCAGAGCCTGGAGATCCAGATGATACGTTCGCTCATTTGAGGCCAGTTTCAACAACTGCGCTTCCCAATCCTGGAGCAACCTGACATAGTTGACCAGCCAGGCCACGCGCAGAGGATGTGTCGGCAGGATCACCACTGCTTCTTCCTTCACATTATCGCGTCCGGCAATCCGCATCAGTATCGAGTCAACAGAAAGCGCCTCGCGGAGCGCCTGCCGGTCAGCCTGACCTTCTAGCAGATCGTCGAGCAAATCCTGATACGCCTGGACGTAGCGCAGCGCAACCGATGTCAATTCCGCCGTCCAGTCGGCGACCTCAATCACATTGCGTGGAGCCGCTTCTCGCAAGCGGCTGAAAAACAGTTTGCGCGTCTTCCAGAATCCTACCCATGAATCGCCTTCTGCGGCAGAGAGCTGCTGAGGCACAAAATCCTCACGGCTCACCGTATGGATATCGTCCACCTGAAGGATATAGCAGCCGCTGTTACGCGGATCGCTGAGGCACTGTCTTTCCAGATCGAGCAGGAGCGGACTGACGCCAACCTGGAGCAGGCGGCGCTCATTCAACTTGATACTGAAGTAATCGAGATCGCGGCAACTCCATTGCGGTTCTGTCTCGGTCAGCGCATTCCCCTTATCACCGCTCTCAAGAAGATAAGCCAGGCGGCCAGAAGCGAGGTTGGGGACAAGGAACTTACTTTCTCTCCTGGAAGAGGTTTCCGGCCTGCTGACATCTCTGGAAAGGAAAAACTCCAGACTCTGGCCGTAAATCTCTTCACCGTTTTTGTCAGTAATCACCGTACCATCGCTACTGAGCGGCATGACGCGCACACAAACCGGAAAATCAGGTGGCTGGTCGAACTCGATATCCGTGCTAATAACTGCCTTGCGCTGTCCAGCCGGCAGATCGCGTTCGGGCAGTTCTATACTCCCCTCATACTCGATCTCGCTGTCAACTGGCACAATAGCCACGCGCCAGCCTCCCAGATTTTTCGGCTGCTCAGGATCACTCTTCCAGCGCACTTCCAGCTTCTCTTTTGGAGCACAACGCGCTATCAGGCTCCCATTCGCCCCATCCTGCTGAATGAGATGACAGTATTTTTCCACTATGCCGGCTGCATTGACGAACGAGGCGACGTTGACGCTGCGAATATCGCTGTTCTCTCTCTGCGGGAAGACCCAGCGATCAAACGTTAGCTCGCTGCGCTCGATGAGCGCGCGTGACCAGGACTGCACGTCGTTGAGCGAGCGCCCGCGAAAGAACGCCGCCAGGCTGCGCGCAGTCGCGCCATTGACGGGCAAGCTCTGAATGCGTTCGCGTGCGGTGGCGTCAATTTTTGGCGGGCGAGCAAGCGCCAGAACGCAGCGGCGATTGAGATCCAGGCTGGCCTCAAGATCACCCGGCGCGGCGCTCTCCATTGCCCCACTGATGGCAGCATCGACGACCAGATTCACGCGCCATAATTCAAGGCCCGCTCTTTCAATTTCTCCTCGCTGCGCACAGAGCAGCACCGCAATCGCAAAGTCCAGCTTTTGATCATCGCTCACATTGAGTGGGCTGCGTAAGCGAGTAAAAACCGCGTGTACAAAGCGTTCAGCATGAGCAGGAAGCTGCTTCATGACCTGCTTGAGGGCGTTTTTATGCAGTGCGCGTCCGTCGATAACCGCAAACGAGTTGGCTAAAGAGCTATACGCGGCATCCACCAGGTCGGTCGGTACGAACAGGCAGAGCTTTGTCTGCTTGCGGTTGCGCAATTCGATGGCTCTATCGGCAGTGATAGAGATAGTAGTATCGAGTGACCGATCATGTCTTGCCAGAATATAGGCCGCGAAGGAATCTTTTTGCTGCTTGAGCTTGATGTACCGGCAGAGGCTCTCAGCTTCGACAGCCGTTAGAAAATCTACACGCGCGCAATGTCCAGGACGCTTCTTTTTAAAATGATTTACTATCTCTTTTGCCAGGAATTCGATACGTAACGCTTCCATACTACTTTGCCTCAATCATTCTATTTTCATTGCCGGTGCCGGCATAGGGAGCGTGCAATCGCTGGACGGTGAAGTCGTCGGAGAGGTCGCGGAATATGCCCATCTGATGCAGGCGGCGCTGCATAGCACGCAGGTTATCGCGGGCGGCGGCGGCATATTCCGCTCCTACAAACTGCGCGGGCGGCCTATCAATGAGCAGACCATAGCGACAGGATAAAAACTCCAGAAACTCTTGCAGCTTGATCGGACGCAGTTGTCCCGCTTGAGAGAGACGCGCTGTTGCCACCTGGACGAGTACGGCCAGCAGATCATTTTCGGGCGCATAGCGCCAGGTCTGGCGGCGTGTATGCGTGCCACGCAGAATGCCATGCGGCTTCTTTATGCCACCAACACCATAAAACCACTGCATAAAGTGCTGAATGCTTTCGCCGCGCTGTCCCTCTACCAGTAAATGCACGACACGTTCGACATCCGTCTCACCAATGGCTGCAATTTCTTCCAGTTGCCGGAGAGCCTCGGTATCCTCTTCTTCCTCATGCTCTATATTCGCCTCGCGGATGCGCTCCTCATCAAATTGAGCGGCAGCCTCAAGATGCGGCGCAATCTTTGCATCGTTTTGCAGCAGCAGGAGTCCCTGAAGATAGCGCGCTCCGGCATGGTTCGGCGGCAGAAGCCGCTCGATATCCGCTTTACGGCGCACATTATTGCTGACTTTGCCAGCATAGATGCTAAGCTGGCGCAGGAGCACACTCGACCACAGAAATTGCTGGTACGCCTCAATATCACGCCGCACACAGGCTCTGGACATCTCCACGCTACGCGACGACGGGTCATCAGTGAAATCGAGGTATACCTCTAATGTTGATGGCTGTAGATCATCGCGCATCGCCGCCGGCAGAGTCTCAGGATTGCCGACGAGGGCATTCGTTGCATGGACTACATGCAAGGTGTATGAGAACAACTCAAAATTGATGAGCGCCAGCAAATGATAGGTGAGCGCCTGCACCGGCATGCGGTGATGAAACTCAAAGAGAAAGCGGATCAGATCTCTCGCCAGTTCATCGACCAGCGCCGGGCAGGCGTGCGGGATCTTCTTCTCACGATCTAAGCGTGGCCGCGTGTTGGCAAAACCATCGAGAAAAGCCAGCGAGAGGCGCGTTAGAATATCCAGTTCTGTCCTGCCATCATAGCTGCCGCCCAGATCAGGCAGAGGGCCGATTTCTACTCCACGCCCAAAAACCTGCTTCACAAACTCTCTCAATGCGTGATCGGACTGCATAACGTCACGCAACGCCTGATAGATGAAGAGATCGGCCCGGCGCTGGCGACTGCTTTGAGGAAAACCTGCCTTATGTGTGAGAATCGTATAAGGCGCCAGAGCGAGGATCTGCTCTCCTCGCTGAGCGCGTCCCACCCGCCCGGTGATGATCAGCGATGTACGCACAAATCGCTCTAGCACACGGCGGCCTTCAGGCGAATCAAAGCCTTCCAGCGCTGGATGGCGTGCCAGTCGATCAACATACTGCCCAATTGCTTCTGCGTCGTTGGTCTGCCGGGCTTTGCCTTTCCCCTGCGCCAGAATCGTAAAAAACAGCGATGGCAGAAAAAGGTCTATGTCGAAATCATTTAATTCCAGATTCAGCAGTTGCGGAAAACTGATTCCGCGCATTTCTTTTGGCATTTTAACTTTCATATGAATCTCACCATTTAGACAATCTGGCGCACAATTTTACCATTATTCTGTATAAGCTGATGAACGCGAAACTGGCTCTCGATGAGCACCAGTTCCTGCGTCTCGTGGAGCAGCAGCGCGTCCTTAAATGGCTTGAGATCTTCAAGCAGCGGCGCATATTCACGCGCATTAGGATGCAGACCATCGGCCATCTGCATCAGCAGTTCAAAGAGATCCAGCGTAAGTTCCAGGCGCGGATTGCCGCTTTTATGCTGCAAAACGACTATCTCCGGCAGCGTCTCGATCAACCGTGTATGCTGAGGAAAAGAGACGATCAACTCGAAGTCTTCCAGAGAAAATTGCTTGAGCACAACGAGTTGTTGCTCATCAGATGCGCTGACTTTGATGCCCAATTTGCCGGCTGGCACATCTTCAAAAACCCCGTCCGAGCGCAGCAGGCCGAGCGCCAGTTGTTCCAGTACCACCTGCGGGTCGATGCGCTCATCCAGCAGTTTCACGAACTTCAGTGCATAGCGATAAGGAAGGAGATGCCGCCAGTCCGCCGCCGGCATACTCGTCTCTCCATCCAGAGCGGCTTTCGGAGCCTCGAAGTAGAGACGACGCTTGACGGCAGCCATCCAGTCCTGTTCGCTGTCGAACCGCTCGCGCGGCAGATCCTGTCTATCCATGAAGAGCAGACGGCGTAAGGCAGCGTCTTCGCTCCCTTGATGGAAGTGCAGGAAGCGGTCAAGATGCGGGCGAGCAAAACGCGCCGGATCGAGGCGAGCAATATCGCTAAGCACTTCATCGACGGCATCGGCAGGAGCAAAGGCGTTCTGCCAATAAGAGAAGTTCACCAGTGTGATACCCGCTTCCTGCCCTGCTCGCATCTCATGAATGTCCTGACAGTTCCTGTTGCCGGTGATGATGTAGGCAAGGGCCGAGCGCAAGTCGCGCATCGTAATATGGCGCTGGCGGCGCAAATGGGTGAACAGGAAGAGCACTTCCAGGCGTGCGGCAACTTTTTTGCTACGCAGGCGTTGTGCATTATTGCGCAGCGGACAGAGCATCTTCGCCGCACAACCTTCACAGACGGACCAGCGGTCGGCGGCGACGAACTGTTCCAGGACACGTCTGAAAATCGAAGGATCGGCGCCAGGCAGCGTGACAAAGGCGCGCTTCTTCAGATCGACCAGCCAGACGTCCTGCTGCTCGATCTCGTCGCTCCCGGCCAGAAGATCAATTTGCTGTGCGAGCCAGGGATAGTGCGTACGTTTGCGCTCGAAAAAATCGAACAGGCGACCATCATTCACAGCGACAAGCACGGTCAGATTTGCCTGCGAGGGTCGCTCACCCTCTAAGCCGCGCAGTTTCTCGCCAAGCTGCTCATCGGCACTCAGGTGCTCATGCGCTTCAGATGCATCGTAGCAACTACGGAAGATATGTCCTCGATAGAGCATCTCCCAGCCACTGGCATCATATTTTACCTCTGTGGCCTGGCGCCTTTTTAGTTCGAGATACACTTGCTCCAGAAAAGCCGTTTTGCCGTCGCCCGGATTGCCCGAAAGAAAGACGACACGTGGCATCTGCTCGAAAAGCAAAGGCAGTAATTCCAGGTCCAGAGCAGTAGGAACGTATGTCTGACGAACAAAATCGCTGTCCAGGCCACGATTGTCAGTATTGCCCGTACCACTATTGCGGTAGAGGCTGCGGATATCGTCTACCCAGGAATTCACAAGGTTGTCCGATGCCGGCTGAGCAAGTACAGGCACTTCCACTGTCTGGACGGCAACCTGTAGTTCAGCGCGCAACTGTGCCGCAGTCGCCGGTCGTTCTTTCGGCTCATTGGAGACTGCGCGTTGCAGGATAGCGGCGATGCGGCGTACTTTTCTATCTTCAAACCGCTCTAGATCAACTATTGTGCGCTTTCCGCCCTGCCCGATGGTAAAAGGTAGCACACCGGTGAGCGCCTGAAACAGCACTATTGCGGCCGCATAGCGGTCGGTTGATGGTGGCGTCTGTGCAGCGGTGGCAGCCTCGGGCGGCAAGTAAAGAGGAGTACCCGCGACATGTTCATCGTCGCCCAGGAGGATCGCAAAACCAAAGTCGATCAGCACAGGGTGATTGTCGTCCTCGTGCAGGATAATGTTTGCCGGCTTGATATCGCGGTGGAGCAGCCCCTTATCCTCAAGCACTTCTACCGCATTAAGCAGATCACGAGCAAAAGCCCACCAGCGTTCCAGCGGCCAGGGGAACTCGGACTCGACCCGTTGTAGCGTCGGACCTGGAATATATCGCATGAGCACATGCGCGTCATCTTCAGGAGCAAAGATATATTCGACGCGCGGCAAGTATTTGCTGGTAATATCCTTCAAAGCTTTATATTCAGCCAGGGCCTGGTCGCTCGCCTCGTCGGAACGCAAAAACTGTTTTAAAACGAACAGGCCGAGTTCAGCATAGGCCGTATCGCTGACGAGGTAGGTGCGCGCCATCATCCCCTGACCCAATACGCGCTGGACGCGATAGCGCCCACATAGCAGGCGACCTTCCTCGCCTCTATCCCCGGTTCGCAATCGACCGGCCAGCTCAGACAGGCGCGTGGCGGCTTCTCCGGCAGAGAGTGGCTGTATCTGACTCGCCGGCTGGAGCATACTCTTGAATACCTGCGCCAGCTCGTCGGCCAGCTCAGGCGGCAGGAAAGAAGACCAGCGTGGATGTTCAGGAAAGAGCAGTTCATCTTCGACATGGGGACGGATCTTCGTCACCGAAATACCGGCGAGGCGCTCAAGCAGGATCAGCGCAAGACTAAAGGTATCGGCCTGTGACGTGGCATATTCATAACTGATAGCGACACTGGGCGAGGCATAGGGATCATCGACGACGAGGGCATCCAGCAGAGGGGAGATCGTGCCGGTGCCAGTGCGCGCCGCATAGAAATTGGTAAACACGACCTTAGGCGGCTGTTTGCCTTGCATCTGTACATAAATCGCTTCGGGACCGAGCGCGCGATGGATGATCCCATGCGCATGAATTTGCTCCAGTCCTTTAAAGCAAGCTGCTGCCAGTTGCAATTCCTGGGCAAACTCTTCCCGCGTCTCCGGCAACGGTAGAGCTTTGAGTGATTTGCCATCCGGCGGGATCATGGCGACGACCAGGTAATCGTCGGACCAGATCTGAGGGTCCTGTACTTCCGCTACCAGGCCGGTTGAGCGCAGCTTTTTGATGGCGCGATACTCCTGCTTGTAAAACTCTTTCAGCTTTTCGGCTTGCAGCGGATCTCTGCCAAGATCATAGACCAGCAGATGGCGAGCCTCTGCCTTCTCGCCTTCCAGCGTTGCATAAAAGAGGCGCACATTGGGCCTGAGCGAGATAGCATCCTCAATGTTGAATGAATAAATTTTTGCAGGGACGAGAGGACGGCTGGCGAGATGCAGCAGCTCCTCTTTAATCTTTGCGCTTAATTGTCCAACTGCCGGATTGCCCTCCTGGCTATCCAGTTTCTGTAGGCGCTGACAGACGTCCGTCAGCAGGAAGATACCGTTTTTCACGCGCGGGTCATAAATCGCCGGATATGCCTTTTGTGCAGACAGCAGCACGCCGCCGCGCACATAGTGCTCTCCCTGCTTGAGTGGCGGCAACCTATAGCCGAGCCGCCCGGCAAAAATCTTCGCAACGTAATCCATCTTCGCCAGCGGACTACGTTCGGACGAGCCGTCTTCTCGTATCCACTGCTCATCATCTCCGCGTATGCGGCCCTTCCACGATTTTTCATCGAGCAGGAATATCCAGCGCGTGGCGATGACAATAAAGTCAATTTCAAAAGAACGGTCATCGCTGGTAGAGAGCACTTTGTTGCAAATAACGATCCAGCCAGCCGGTAGTTGCTGCCCTAACAGAGCGGCAGCCTGGCGCTCTCCCTCTGTCGCAAAAGAGGCCGGTCCAGCACTTATTACTTCGGCCATAAAAAAACTCCCTTCACATGCCTGCCTGTTTATTCATGAGCAAAAGCATTTCACCACAACGGAGAACCGACACCCACCTGAATATGCAGTATATTAATCTGTTTTAATATTTGTCCGGTGTAACCTTGAATATAACATGAGCTTATGTTTATTACAAGCTATACCTGTCCTGCCGTTCACAGGCTCTGTATCGGACGGCAGGGCAGGCGGGATCAGCATAAGCAGGACTATTGGTCAATAGTCCTGCTTTTTTCAGAAAAACTCAGCGTTTCTTCCAGGAAGGCTTCTCTTCATAGACGTGCAGCGGCACAACAGTGATCTCCGGCGGGAAGCTCATGCGCTGTAAGTCGCCTGACCAGAAGAGTTGCTTCATCATCTCAGCTACGGCATACAATAAATGCTGCAAAGTCGCCTCGCGTCCCTGCTCGTACGCGGCGCTCCCTTCATAGGCGACCATTGCCGGAAAGAAGGTATTGAGCGGCGTCAGGGTGCCGAGGCGCACAAGGTAGATGTCCATTTTCGTATCACCCTTATCGACAGGAATCATGATGCGGAGTTCTGGCTGCTGTTCGACAATATCCAGACGATAGAAGACGCCGTAATGGTCGCGTGAAGCCTGGAAAATCGAGATTTCCGGCACAGAATCGCTGTGGTAATTATTCTCGTCTGTTCTTTCCATTTCTACTCCCAAACTAGCCAGAAAGCTTTCAAACTGTTCGTTAAGATTCATACGCTTCCTCTTGTGTCATGCTCCTGTTTTTGATCTGGTGTCGATCTCACACTGAACTATTCTTCAGATGTGTGATGAAAGCGGAAAATTATCACTGCCCGCTTGCAGAGGAGTGATGGAGAATAGTAAAAGAGGATGGCAGCAAGCAAATTCGCAGTTCTGTGCTGTCCATCAATGGAGAATGCCAAAAAAACTGCACGCCGGTTTACACTTCAGAGTGTTTGGGCTATACTAACCAGGAAATTCTAAAAGTGTTCTGGTTGTGTCTGGAGGGAAAATCAGTGAAAATTACCTGTAAGCAACAGGATTTGAGCCGGGGGCTTTCGATTGTCGGCCACGCCGTCTCAAGTCGTAGCACGCTCCCTATTCTCGCCAATATTTTGCTCTCAGCCGAGCATGGTCGTCTGAAATTGTCGGCGACCAATCTGGAGATCGCCATTACCTGCTGGATAGACGCTGAAGTGAGCACCGAGGGCAAGACCACCGTTCCCGCGAAGATTTTCACGGATCTGGTGAGCAGCCTGGGATCGGCGCCGGTGGAAATCAGCGTCGCCGACGAGACGAACGTGCTGCACATCAAAAGCCAGCGCAGCAGCGGCACCATCAAGGGCATGGACCCATCCGAGTTCCCACAGATCCCAGGCGTCGAGGGCAACGAGACGCCAATCATCCTGGACGCGACGTTGCTCAAAGAGATGATCTCTCAGGTGACGATTGCTGCCGCCGAGGACGATTCGCGCCCGGTGTTGCTCGGTGTGCATGCCGAGGTGAAAGACGAGAAACTGACGTTTGCCGCCGCCGATTCGTTCCGCCTCGCGGTGCGCGTCGCGGATCTGGCTGGCCATGAAGAGCATCACGAGCCCATCCTTATTCCCGCTCGTACCCTGACCGAACTGGCGCGTATCCTGCCTTCTGAGGGAGCGGTGCAAATGATCGTGACGCCGAACAGGTCACAGGTGCTCTTCCACAGCGATCAGATGGACCTGGTTTCTCGCCTGATCGAGGGTACTTTCCCCAATTTCTGGGGCATCATCCCCAAAGAGCACACCACCCGCGCCGTTGTCGAAACGAAGGAATTCGCTGCTGCCGTCAGGTCGGTGATGCCATTCGCGCGCGATAGCTCGAACATCACGCGCGTCAAGGTCAACGGTGATGAAGGGGGAACGTTGACGCTCGAGGCCACCGCCGAAGACGTTGGCAGCAACGTCAGTACGATCAGCGCCGCCGTCGATGGACCGGAACAGCAGGTCATCTTCAATGCGCGCTACCTGTCGGATGTGCTCTCAGTCATTGGCACGCCCGAAGTCTCGCTGGAGATTATCTCGTCGTCTCGCCCCGGCCTGATCAAACCTGTCGGCGGCAGCGGTGAATACTTCTATGTTATTATGCCTATGAGCAGCAACCGCTGAGCAGGCAGACAAAAGTAGCAGAACTAAAAGCAGAAGAGGAAGGTCAGGGATCTCCCTCCCCCTTCCCTCTTCCGGCTTGTATATACCCCCTTTTTCCTCTTGCCAGCAGAGCAGCGGAAACGAGGCAGCATGTATCTTTCTCACCTTGCGTTGAGCGAATTCCGCAACTATAGACAACTCGATCTCACCCTGGGACCTGGCCTTTTCATCTTTTATGGTGATAATGCCCAGGGCAAAACTAATCTGCTCGAAGCAGTAGGAATGCTCGCCACCGCCAGCTCTTTCCATGCCACCAGTGACCGCGAAGTCGTCAACTGGCACGCACCTGATCATGTTGCGCATCTTAGCGGCGAAGTCCGGCGACGCACAGATACCATCCAGATCGAGATTACCGTCTTTGATCCATCTCCCCCATTGCCAGATTCCACCAGCGCAGAGGCGCGTTCCACCACTCCCCTCCCACTCCCGGCCAGCACGCCACGTAAACGCTACAAAATCAATGGCATCCCCAGAAAAACAATCAATACCATCGGGCAGATGAAAGTGGTGTTGTTTGCGCCAACAGACCTGCACCTGGTCGAAGGCTCG
>JADBKA010000365.1 GCA_014896635.1 Ktedonobacteraceae bacterium | reverse complement strand
AGGGATTCATCCCCTGATTGCCAGGGCCATAGTTCGGTGGATAGTTGCCGTACTGGTTGCCATATTGATTGTAAGGCGGACCATAGGCCGGCGGGGGTGTAGGCTGACCGAAGCGCCCGAAGCCACCAAAGCCGCCGCGACGACGCCGCGCAAACACAAAGACCGCGATCAGGGCCAGCACGATCAAACCGAGGCAGCACAGCGTGGTGCCATTGAATATACTACCACCTGCGCCAGGTAGCACACCGCCCAGGCCAGAGCCGCCCAGGGCATTATTTAAAGAACGCAGCGCGGCAATTGTCGCGCCTGTATAGTCGCCATTGCGATAATTGCTGGAGAATGCTTTAACCGCATCCTGGTACTGGCTGTTCGAGAGACCAACATTTTTGCCTCCCACAATGGCTAAATGATGAGCACTGGTATCAATCGCAATGACGATCATATCACTGTTTCTGATACTCCGCACTGCCTCCTGGTTAAAGCTCGACATCGTCCCGTTGAAACCTGACATGGTGTAGATGTCAACCGGTTTCGGTAGCGACTGGGCCTCGCTCTGCACGCGCGAATCATCCAGCACTCCAGCCCTATCATAGACATGGACGGTGTTCGCCAGCGCCGTAACCGTTGTTAGCAGCAGCAGACATAGTGCAACTGCTGTCGCCAGCAAGCCACGTTTCAGCATCCGTGCTGGCGGAGATGGAGATACCTGTTTTCTACTCATGACCTGATCCTTCTCACTTGCGTCCTCTAATTCTGGTGTTCTCTCACCGCACCTTAATCCGGTGTTTTCTTATAGGGATAGGGAAGAAGGTTGCGGGCCAGCCCCATTCCCCTTTCTCGCACAATGAGGAAAAAGGAGAAAAAAAGAGTTTTTCGGGGGCGGCTCATCCCACTTTGTGGGTCCAAACCTCGCCACGCGGGGACCCGCCGAGGCCCTCGTCAGGAAGGCAAAGCCCTCCTGGACTTCCCCTTTCCTTATACTTCTCGCTCTGTCTAATTAGACGTAACTTTACTGCTCACATCAAGTATACGCCCGGCATGAACGAAAGTTATATGTAAAACCGCGATCAAGGCCCGCATAGCGAGAGACAGGGTGAGGTGCGAGGTGTCGGCAAGATCAGGCGAGTTGATCAAGATCGCCTGCGTCTCTCTTCAAGCGGTGTACTGGCTGTCTTACCAGACCTGCTATCGGGTTCGGTATTGCTAAAAGTCCCACCAATATCTACACCTCGCGGGTCCTGACCATACTGGCCCGCCTGCTGCTCACCGAGACGCTCAGCCTCTTTTCGCTCATCTATCGCGGGCGCACCGGGAATCCGGTGCCTGCGATGCTCATAAGAACCGGTACGTTTCAGACTGATCAATGTGAATGCCAGCACAATGACAAACAATACAATAATCAATCCAAAAAACCAGTAATACATGCTCGGTAACATCGTATCTCCTCCCTCAAGGAACACTGACTTCTCTCACGCGGGACGCTCACTTACCGACCATATCCAGAACACGCACGACACTGCCCATTAGATACACACTGATTGCATCTATGCTACAATAAAACAGAATTTTCTTTTTGCATTCTCCAGGGAAGCAAGCAGAGAAGCTCGAATCCTCTTTCCCGAAAATGGGGACCGGTGCTCCTCTTCTGCCTGCCTCCAGGCGATTACAAATACAGGGATGGAGCTTTTACATAATGAGTGCAGAAAAAAATGGGCGACCGCGCCCTTTTGTCTTAATGATCATGGATGGCTGGGGCATTAACCCGCGTAAAGAGGGGAACGCTATTGCCCTTGCCCACACACCCAACATTGATAGAATTGCGCGCGCATGGCCCTCCACAACTATCCAGGCTTCTGGCGAAGCCGTCGGCCTACCGGAAGGCCAGATGGGCAATTCGGAGGTGGGCCATCAGAACATCGGTGCGGGAAAGCGCGTCTTACAGGACTATACGCGCATCAACGAATCGATCAAAGATGGAACATTCTTCAAGAATCCAGCCTTTCTCAAAGCAATTGAACACGTAAAGAAGAATCATTCTCGCCTGCACATCTGCGGACTGCTCGGCAACGGCGGAGTACACGCGCACGAGACGCATCTGGAAGCACTGGTGCGTCTGGCTGCCGTACACAATCTTGAGCAGGTGTTCATTCACTCGTTCACCGATGGGCGCGATTCCTCGCCTACTGGCGGGCTGGAGTTTATGCGGCAGCTTCAGGCGCGGGCCAGAGAGATCGGAGGAGAGCACGCTGCACAGGTAGCGACGGTGAGCGGGCGCTATTACGCGATGGACCGCGATAATCGCTGGGATCGTACAGGTGCGACGTATTTCGCTATGACGCGCGGGCAGGGCCGGCAGGCAAGTTCGGCCCTGGCAGCAATTCAGCAATCCTATGATCAAAACGTCACCGACGAGTTCATCCTGCCGACAGTCGTGATGGAAGAAGGGCATCCGGTAGCGGTGGTAAAAGAGGGAGACGCGATTATCCACTATAACTTCCGGCCCGACCGCGCACGCCAGCTCACCAAAGCTTTCGTCCTGCCAGAACTGCCGCCGCAGGCACAGGGAAAGTTTGAGCGCGGCCCACGCCTGGCCGATCTGGTCTACGTGATGATGACTGCTTACGAAGAAGGGCTGGATGCCGCAGTGGCATTTCGTGCCGACGAAGTAGAGATGCCCCTGGCGCGTGTCATCTCAGAACAAGGACTACGCCAGTTCCATACAGCCGAAACCGAGAAATACGCACATGTGACGTACTTCATCAACGGGCGGCGCGAAACGCCCTTTCCCGGCGAGGATCGTGTGCTGGTTCCCTCGCCGAAAGTGCCAACCTACGACCTCCAGCCAGAGATGAGCGCGGCAGGAGTGACCGAGACGGCTATTGAGCGCATTCGCAGCGGTGAGTATGACTTTGTGGTGATGAATTACGCCAATGCTGATATGGTCGGGCATACCGGCGTGATCGAAGCAGCGATCAAGGCGGTTGAGGCAGTCGATAGAGGCGTAGGCCAGGTTGTTGAGGCAACGCTGGCTACCGGTGGCGGTTTGCTGATCACTGCCGATCACGGCAACGCCGAGCAACTCATTGACTACCATACCGGCAAGCCGTTCACCGCTCACACAACCAATCCCGTTCCGCTCTACCTTGTTGTGCCGGCCCTGGCACAGGTCCACCTGCGCCGTGATGGCATCCTGGCCGACATCGCACCAACCATCTTACAAATAATGGGCATTCGCCAGCCAGAAGAGATGCAGGGGTACTCTCTGATTCTGCCATCCTGAATCGCCGGGCGCGACAAGTTATCCACATTTTTCTCAAGAAAATGTGGATAACTCCCGTACAGTTGTGGATAAATTGGGCATAGAGTCCAGAAGGATTTTGTCCTTCTGGACTCCGTGCTTACCGTTAAGTCACTCTCCTGTACGCTTGAGCAGGGTGATCGGCACTACTACCGGCAGGCCATCATCGAGTCGCAAACGGACAGCAC
>JADBKA010000038.1 GCA_014896635.1 Ktedonobacteraceae bacterium | reverse complement strand
CTGCTCACGCATGGCCGACTCAATGTCCTGGCGTTGTTTGATAAGCCCGATCCACTGGATGGGCCTTTCTTTGAAGAGACGATTTACGTGACACCTTCTCGCCTGCCTGAGACGACGCAACAGGCGATAGCCCAGTGCGTGGCAACCGCTGCTGCGGTGCTTGGACTGCGCGAAGGGCCGGTCCATGCGGAACTGCGTGTGAATGAGCGGGGACCCTGGATGCTGGAAATGGCGGGGCGTTCAATAGGTGGCCTGTGCTCAACAATTCTTGAATTTGGCTCTGGTATGTGTCTGGAAGAGCTGATCCTGCGCCATGCCATTGGTGAAGAGATCGTCACTATCAAGCGCGATGAGCACGCTGCCGGGGTGATGATGATACCGATACCGGCAGCCGGCATGCTGAAGGCGGTGCATGGTGTGGATGAGGCAAAGAGTGTGCCACTTGTAACGGGCGTTGAGATTACGGCACAGCTCCACCAGCCGCTGGTACCTCTGCCAGAAGGAGCAAGCTACCTGGGTTTTATCTTCGCGCGTGGTGCAACGCCCGCTGATGTAGAGCAGGCTCTGCGCCTGGCGCATGCGCACCTGCATTTTGAGATTCGACGGGAAATCCCGGTTGTTGGTTTACCGGCAAGCAGATAGTATCAGAAAAGAGGAGTGCTTCCCCGATGTCCTCAACGGGTTCTTCGTCAGATGAAGAAGCGCGGCAGCAGGCAACGAGACGAGAACCGCTCCTGGCGCCTGCAAGGCGCTCTGGCGGGTCTGCGCGCCCCGGATTCCGGCGTATTAGTCTTGCGCGTCCCCCCCATGATGAGAAGGCACAGACCGTTTCACCGCAGGAGGACAGTGAGAACTTTTCTAGTCAGGACGAGGGAAGCGAGCAGAAGATTCTTCCTCTCTGGCGTATTCAGACACTTGTCAATCAGGTTGTGCGACCACGTGAGAAGAGCACGGCAGATCAGCAGTTGCCGGTTGGTGCAGTACCCACTGCTACCAGGCCGGGCATCGGGCCAGAGCAGCAGAATCAGCAAATTCCACAGATTCCCTCGCCAGTAAACCAGGGGAACCTGGCAGGCTTCTCGCCCGTACCCACATTTGTAGAGCAGCCGCGCCAGCAGAGGCGTTCCAACCGGGTAGTTGCTGCTGGATTACTGCTGCTGGCAACGCTACTCCTGCTGAGCGCGGCTGTCCTGGCCGTCAGCCAGTTCGCGTTCCCTGGCCTGCAATCGCAGACCGGGGCAGGGACTGCGCCGGCGCAGAATACTGCGCAGCAATCTCCCCTCTTCCGCGATAACTTCCAGAATAATGTACAGGGCTGGAATACGCAGAGTTTGCCGGGCAAATTTACCGCCTCGGTTGGTAATGGCGCCCTGACGCTCGAAGATAACTCGCACAGCATGCTGTGGGAGCAGGTCCCCGCTCCCGCCGCTCAAACTGCACAGACACCTGCTCCTGCTCATCTGCCATATAGAGAGTTTCAAGATTTTCGACTGGACGTCGATGCTGTGCTGGCTAAGGGAGATCAAAATAATGGCTATGGCCTGTTTGTACGCGGCACGCTCGATAAGCAAGGAGAGATAGCTTCTTATTATCGCTTCACAATCTATGGTGATGGCTCGTATGCCATTGCAAAAGGTTCTGCTGATGCGAACGGAAAACTCACTTCATCGCTGCTGGTCCCCTATCAGATGCATGAGGCGATTAAAAAGGGCGGAGAACGCAATCACCTGACACTGATTGCTCAGGGTCCCGTGATGACGTTTCTGGTCAACGGGCAGACGCTGAGCACGGTGAAGGATGCCAGCTATAGCAAAGGGCTGATCGCGTTCTTCGTAATCAATCTACTGGAGGCGCAAGGAGGCGCACAGGCGAAATTCTCTAACGTCGCCATTGACCCGGTTCGTTAAAAAGCGTTCAATCTGTATCGTAAAGCAGATGGGGCCGGCGCCGTTCTGCAAAAGCGGCAAGCTGTGCCGACCAGTCCGCCATGATCGCGGTAACATCTGCGCCTGCATCCAGCTCCTGCGCGAGCTGGTCACTACCAAAAAGGCGATCAATGGAGTAGATGCTGTCATGACCTTTTACCCACGCAAAGGTCTGCGGGTACATCCTGTGAATGGTAGCGAGCAGCGTCAGGCCCAGCTCTACGGGACGCACAGCATCCCGCTCGATGATGTGTACCTGCACCCCGGCGCACAGGTGATCCTTATGCTTTGAGAAGGCAGGAGTGAAGTAAGCAGGGCGGAAAGCCACGCCCGGCGGTTCGCGCTGCTCCAGTTCCTCAATCAGCTTGAAAGGATCGAGCCAGGGAGCGCCGAGCAGTTCAAAAGGTTTTGTTGTGCCTCTTCCTTCTGAAAGATTCGTCCCTTCAAACAGGCAGGTGCCGGGGTAAAGGATGGCGGTATCAAGAGTGGGCAGGTTTGGCGAGGGCGCAACCCAGGGCAAATCGGTCTCATCAAACCACAGCGAGCGCCGCCAGCCGCGCATAGGCACAACGAGAGGTGGTGGGTAACCACGCTCGACGGCAAAGAGACGCGCCAGTTCGCCAACCGTCATGCCGTGCCGGACAGGCAAAGGGTGAACGCCGACCAGCGAAGCAAAAGCGGGATTGAGTATGTTCCCTTCGATGCGATTGCCGGTGATGGGGTTCGGGCGATCAAAAACCACGAAAAGTAAACCGGCTTCAGCCGCCGCTTCCTGAGCATAAGCCAATGTAGCGATGTAGGTATAGTAGCGAACGCCGACATCCTGAATATCAAAGATGAGCGCGTCCAGCCCTTGTAACGATTCGGCAGTGGGACGTGCAGTCGTGCCATACAGACTATAGATGGGCAGTCCTGTGCGAGCATCGGTCGATCCTTCCACCTCAACGCCATCCTGCACATTGCCGGCGATACCGTGTTCTGGTCCGAAGAGCGCGCGCAGGCGTACACGCTGATCGGCCTGAAGCAGATCAACTGCGCTGTGCAGGCGTCTATTCACGCCTGTGTGATTGGTAATCAAACCCACGCGCTTGCCCGCGATAGCAGGCAGTCCTTCTGTCAGGAACACTTCCAGCCCTGTCTGTACATTATGCTTCCTGACCATCTCTTATTTACCTTTCGATTATTGCTGCATAAAAATTTTTATGACTCTTCTGCTGTCAGGATTTCTGCATAGAGTGCTGGATCGACGTTACCACCACTCACGATACAGCAGACGCGCTTGCCGGTAAAGCGAGCCGGGTCGGTGAGCAGAGCGCCGATGGCGAGCGCACCTGTTGGTTCCACTTTCAGATTGGCGGAGAGGAAGGCTGCGCGCAGGGCCTGGCGGATGAAGGACTCAGGCACTGCGATGATATCGGCCATACCGCGCCTGAGGATCTCCCAGTTCAGTTGGCCCAGACTGAGTGTACGCGCGCCATCGGCGATGGTTGCTGGTTCCTGCTCGTTTGATACCAGACTGCCACTGTGAAGCGAGCGTGCGGCATCATTGGCTACCAGCGGTTCAGCGCCGATGATTTCTGTCCGGCTCTGGAGATAATCGCGGGCGATGATCATACCCGCGCTGAGTCCGCCACCGCCGACCGGCACGAGCACGGCATCGAAATTGGCTGCGCTCAACACTTCTTTGCCGAGCGTCGAATTGCCTGCCACGACTCGATAGTCGTCGTAGGCGTGCGCTTGAAAAGCCTGAGGGATCTGCTGCATCAATTGTGCGACACGTGTGGCCCGGCTCACCTGCTGCACGTCGATCAGGTCAACCTGGCCGCCGTACGACTCGACCGCCCTGATTTTTACCCTGGCTGACGTTGCCGGCATGACAATCGTTGCCTGTTTGCCGAGCAGTTTGCTGGCATAGGCAATGGCCTGGCCGAAGTTGCCTGACGATGCGGCAATGACGTGCTGGTGCGGGATGCTGGAGAGCAAATGGTAGGCCGCGCGAAACTTGAAGCTGCCTGTATGCTGGAACGTCTCTGTTGCCAGCGTGATATCGCAGTGAAGGCGCTGTGAGAGGGCCGGGACGGGCAGCAGAAACGTGGGGCGGACATGAGCTGGTAGCGTTTCCCAGACCGTCTCGATGTAGTGGCGACTCAACTGCGGGGCGAGAAAATTTTCTGACATGTGCCTGTTCCACCTGTTGTCGTGCTCAGTCAAGATACATGGTTGCATTGTATCATACCAGGCGTTTGGCTTAGTCGAAGACTCTAGCATAAATGGGCTGTTTTATAGAAAAAAGTTCCCACTCCACCGTTTTTACTCTATAGTTAATAGAGAACAGGGTGTGCTCTCGCACACCAATATTTGCTCGTTGGGGTGAGGTTTTATGCTCTCTGTTGTCATCACGGTGCTCCTGTTCATTGTGATGCTGCTGATCGTTGCCAGCCTCATCTACAGCGCACAGCGTGAGCGCCAGCGCCACAGGAGCAGGCTTACGGCTCATGCAAACCTGCCGGCTCATCCGCTGGACCGGCATGTGACCGCTGTTTTGCATATGAAGAATGGCATGGTTGTCAATGTAGAACGGCCAGAGCACGCTTTTACGTTGCCTGCGTCCTGGTATACTCGTCGCCGTGCGCTGGTCTCACTGGGTTTTCTGGTAATGATCATACTGGCTTTATTTATTCAGGATGGGTTGGCGAGCGGGCCTATCCTGAGTTTTGGTAAAGGGCTGGCCGTCAGTCTGTTTCGTACATCTGCAACTGATGCCGGCAACGTACAGGTGACGGCGCATCAAACGGCGAGTGCGCGCCTGGTGCGTGTTGACTCTACCGACCGCCGGCAGTATTACACCGACTACCAGTGGAAAGTCTGGTCCTACGCTTCGTGTTCTGGTATAGCGATGGAGATGGTCATGAACGCTTATGGCCGTCACCTGATCGCTGCCGATGTGCTTCAGAAGGAACTGGATCTGGGTGTATGGAGCGTGCAGCTCGGATTGTTACGCGATGAGGGTATCGCTCTGACGGCTGACTACTTCGGATTCAACACCGATTATGGGCGTCAGCGCAATCTTCAGGCGGTGATTGCAGTCGCTAACAGAGGCGCGCCCGTTATTGTGGCGGTGCGTGACGCTGTCTATTTCCCCGGTGGTCATCTCTTTGTAGTGCGCGGGGGAGATGAGCAATCTGTTTTCATCGCCGATTCTTCTCCCGCTAATTTCCAGCGCATGACCCATGCCCAGTTCTCGGCCATGTGGGCAGGAGTCAGCTTCGTGCTGACTCCCCGGCAGTAACCGGCCTGCCACGGTATTATGGTTGTCGGATGCTGGCGAGAATTTCCTGGTGGAGTTCCCTGCTTGCTGCCATGACGACCGAATAGCCATCAGTCAGGTTAGTAACAGGGCGCAGCGCCTGCCCTCTGTGATCGGTGACGATGCCCCCGGCTTCCAGCACAATGCTGGCAGAGGCCAGAAAAGACTCACCCGTCAACACGTCCCCGACATCGACATAGGCGTCGTAGGTCCCGCTGGCGACATAAACGCTGTCGATGGCCGAACTGCCTGTTCGTCGCACCTGGTATGGTGGCATGTTGTTGAAAAGGGTACGGATAGTGGACTGGCAGCGTTGATCGAGGTTGAGACCGATCAGACTCGTTTGCAGACTTTTGGCGTTGCTAACCTGGCAGCGCCGCCCGTTACGAAACGCGCCACCCTTCTGGTGAGCCGCATAGACGGTGCCGCTATAGAGTTCGCCGACCAGCGCCCATTGTACCTCTTCGGGGACAACTGGTGCGTCAATCGGTAGAACGGCGAGTGCAACGGCGGCGGTCATAATGCCCCGTGAGACGTTATTGGAGCCATCGACCGGGTCAACGATAATGCGATAAGGTGGGTTGGCGACGGTACGGAGAGTCTCACGTTCTTCTGTGATCACCTCGAAGCCGAGGCCGCTTTTCTCCAGCCCCTCGATGAGCAGATCCTCGGCCTCACGGTCAAAGAGCATCGTGGTATGCTTTGGTGATCGCTGGTATACCTGGTGGCGGTCGTATCGCTCGGATTGGACGTAGACCCTGACCTGGCGGAAAAGTTGCTCAAGCAATTCTAACATGACTGTGTTCGCCTGCCTTTATCACTTTTGAGAATTCCCTACAAATATGTCGTCTTAGTGCGCTCTTTGTTTTCCGATGCGGTACGAATATGCTATAAATAGCTATACAAGAAAGGCGGGCTGCCGACTCGTAACCTGCTGTGCCGGCGGGATTCGCTGGCGACTGTGACTCTTTTATTATAAGGCCGAGTAGCAACTGTTTACTCGGGGAAAAAGGCGTATTGCAGGACGAAGGGCGCTCTACGCGCGCCATTGAGTAGGCGCTGGCAGGTGGTTGAGATTGCTAGCGCGCTGCTATCACCGGCGAGCCAGCGGCGTCCAAGCCGTTCGGCGACAATGGGAGTCACACCGCTGCCGCAGAAGCAATCGAGAACCAGGTCCTGCTCTTCAGATGAAACCTGGATGATGCGTTCGAGCAGGGCTTCGGGTTTCTGTGTGGTATAGCCTGTGCGTTGGGGGTCGCGCTGGTGCAGGTGACTGATGTCGCTCCAGACGTCTGTGATTTGCATAGGAGCTTCTTCGTCGTAGGTATAAGTGCGCCCGGCTGAGCGGATAGTCCATGAGATATGGCCGTTGCTATCGACCAGTTTGCGCATGTGATTGCGCCTGTGCGCGCCACGCTGCCTGGCTACTCGTTCGCTGTGAAAGCAATAGCGAGCCGATTTGGTGTAGAGCAGCAATGTGTCGTGCTTGCGAGCGTAATACCTGGCGGTGCGCCCGCCTGAGCGGTAGTGCCAGATGATTTCGTTTTTGAAGCCGGGACCGGTGCCTTGAGAAGTGGAGCCGAAAATCTCGTCCAGGATGATTCGGGCGTAATGGGCGCAGCGCCAGTCCAGGTGGATATAGAGGCTACCATCGTCAGCCAGCAGTTCATAGAGCAGCAGCAATGTTTCATAGAGCCATTGCAGGTAGGCATCCATATTGTTGTTCCAGTGATCGCTAAAAGCGAGTTGCTGCCCAGCGGCAAACGTGCGCCCTGTCATGAATGGAGGATCAATATAGATCAGATCAACCATGCCGCGCAGGTCTGCCAGCAGCGCCAGCAGAAAATCATTTTTGTCACTCCATACCAGACGATTGACCCAGCCCTGCTCTCCGGCGGTATCGCTGTCTTGCTCTGACAGCAAAGGATAGTATCTACTGGTAGCAAGATAAGGGAGAGAATGAGCCGATTGGGATGGAGAGATATATGAAGTAAAAGGATTATGCTTGTTTTCCCATACCAGCTCAACCATTTTCTTTGCTCCACAAAAGGGGCGTTGATCATACTCTAGCATAGATAGGCGAGGATATCCACTGGTCTACCGATGCTGGCGTGGTACAATGAGCATGGGAGTACGTGTGGCCGGAGAGGATAGTAACCAGACGAATACTCTTGAGGAAAACGAGTACATTTCTTGCGAGGATAAAAGGTGTATGGTCTACGTGATCTGGACTGTTGTAAGTATCGCTGCTTATATTATTGGACTCTTTATTATCTGGACGACAATGCCCAGACTGCTCGTCCACTCGTATGATGAAGGCTCATTTATGGGCTTTGCCGCACTCGCAATTCTCGGCGCAATCCTCGTTTTTGGCGCGGTGGCGATAACCTTTGCGGTATTCAGCGGAGCATTTGGCATCAGAGTGCTGGATTTCATTTTCCTGGTGGGAATTTTTCTTGTAGGCATGGCTTCTGCATTGAAAAGCTTTCGTCCGGCGATACTGGTGCGAACACACCGCTCTTCACGCATTATGGCCGGGGTATTCTGTCTCTGTCTTGCCACTGCATCGCTCTACTACGTTGTACAGATCTTCGTTTTAAAATAGAGGAAAAAGCCAGGAGAGCAAGGCCCTCCTGGCGGCCCCGTTTATTTCAAACGTACCGTTCAAACCAGGCAACTGTGCGGAGCAGACGATCAATGCGTTGCCGGGGTGTGCCACTATCGGGCCAGTCCATCAGGTGGCTGGCAGAGGGATAACGGACCAGTTCCACCATTTTCTTCTGTTTACGCAGCGCCACGAATAGTTGCAGCGACTCGCTGAATGGGCAGTTCAGATCATCTGCGGCGGGCAGCAGCAGTAGAGGTGTGGTGATACGATCTACAAATGTCAGTGGTGAGCGTTCTTTCCTGCGCTCTCCTTGTTCAAATGCCTGATCGAACCAGATAGCCTGGTCGGAGAGCAGCGAGACGGTGTCAAGCGAGCTAAAGCCGTTGCGGCTCACGGCAGCTTTGAAGCGGGTTGATTGTGTGATAGCCCAGCAGGCCAGGTAGCCGCCGTAGCTGATACCGTTGATAGCAAGGCGCTGCTCATCGACTGGTTCGTGTTCGATCACGTAGTCGAGTCCGGCGATCAGATCGTGAAAGTCGGCGCCACCCCAGTCGTGCAAGGCTTTGCGGCTGAACTCCTCACCGTAGCCGGCGCTGCCGCGTGGATTGGGCGCGAGAACGGCGTAGCCACGTCCGGCCAGCACCTGGAATTCGTGGACGTAGCTATCGCCCCAGGCCAGGAATGGGCCGCCATGAGGCGCCAGGATCAGCGGAACCTTTGCCGTCTGGCTTGCTGCCGGCGGCAGGTAGAGCCAGCCGTCGATGGCCAGACCATCGCTACTCTGCCAGCTCACACGCCGGGGGCGGATAAGCTGGCGCTGATGCAGGAGGTGATCATTGACGCCCGTCAGCTTGCGCAGATTCTGCCCGCTACTGTCCAGACTCCAGATGTCTCCCGGGGTAAACCAGTCGGCGCGTACCAGCGCGACAACCTGCCCATTGCTACTGATATGCGGGCTGAGGTAGCGCCCATTACCGCTGGTCAGCCGCTCTATATGCTGGCCTGCGAGATCAAGGCGGTAGAGGTGAACCTGCCCGCGTTCCTGTACTGGCACGAGCAGCGCCTTGCTATCGGCAGTCCAGCGAGGAGGTGTGAGCCATTCGCTGCGCAATTCGTCAATCACCCGGCACTGGCAGTTCAGTTCGTGCGTGCCTGCTACAGCCTCGTGTGGAGCGTCATTACCGTGTGCCGCCACGAGCCAGGGAGCATAATTGCCTGCTTTCGTTTGATCTGCTGTAAAAAGATAGGCGATTGTTTGCCCATCGGGCGACCAGGCGGGAGCCTGTGCAATGCCTTCTTCCGGCGTCAGGCGACGCATCTGGCCGGTTGTCACGTTCAGAACCCATAGGGCCATACTCTTGCTTAGATCTGGATCTGGGCGGCGGTTAGCGCAGAAGACGACTTCATTGCCATCGGGCGACCAGCAGGATTGCACGAGATCGACCGGCTCCGAAGTCAGGCGCAGGGCCGGGCCTTCGACAGGAACGAGCCAGAGCTGCTGGTAGCGCCCGTATCTGTGGCCTTTTTGCTCGCGCTGCGCATCCAGCCGGTGATAGATCTGGGCAGTTTCGCTACCGTCATCCGTTTCCTGCTCATCCTCTGGCCTCCAGTAGCTATGTGCGAGCAGTGATGCGCCGTCAGGACGCCAGTGATACTCGGTCACACCCTGGTGTAGCGTGCTTAAACGGCGTGCCTCGCCGCCTTGCATTGGCAGCAGGTAGATCTGTGGCGTTCCCGCGCGGTTGCTTAGAAAGGCGAGCGTGCGTCCATCGGGCGACCAGCGCGGCATCGTATCATACTGCTCGCCATCGGTGAGTCGCCTGGGCGGCTCCGTTTTGTTGCTGCTTACCAGCCAGAGTGTACTGTGGGTTGTGTTTTTCGCACGGTCGCAAGAGAGAATTGTGAAAGCAATCCAGCGGCCATCCGGCGAGACCTGTGGGTCACCGGCGATGCGGAGATCCAGAAGATCGTCAATAGCCATAAACGGCGGCTGGACTGGTTGCGCTTCTGGAGCCTCTGGCGCCTTTTTCTGAACGCTTGTGCCTGTTAGAGCAGTCGGTGGGGCAGGGGCGGCGGGAAGCGTCTGTGTTGTCTGTTCGGTTTGACCAGCTTGACCGGTTTCGGCAGGCTGCGCCGGTGTGGGAGAAGGGGCCGGGTCTGCTGGCTGATGCTCGTTATGCTGCCCGGCGGGAGAAGCCTCAACGGTGGGTGTATTGTCTTGCTCTGTCTGGGAAGATTTGATCGGGCCTGGTTGTGTCGGTATATCATCATCAGGATCAAACATATACGTTCAGGGTGCGCGAGCCTGTTCCACTGATGTAGGCGGAAGCATGGGCGCACCGATCTCCTTTCCCATCGTGAATTTACTGGTGATAACTATGGTCCCTTATTAGCAAGTACGATGGAATGGCTCTCTCTGTTGCTCACAGTGTTGTGACGACTCATGCTATTTGCTTCGCTATAGTGAGTGCTGTGCCTGCTCAAGTCCGGCGATCAGCACGTTGAGCGACCAGTGAAAGCTTTCGTCGGGACTGAGCGGCAGACCGAAGCCGCCGCTGATTTCCAGTGAAACGAAGCCATGAATAAAGCTGCGCAGGCCGCGAATGGCATGCAGCATGTTCACCTCGCTCAGGCGATAGGGCGCGAGGACGGCGCGTGCAACATTGACGGTTTCTTCATCGATCTCCCTTAATTCCCGATCTTCCAGATCCGCCACCTGCTGAGTCAATGCATAGCATGCGGGATGAGTTCTGGCGTAGGCGCGGTAAGCATCGGCGAGGGCGAAAACTGCTTCATTGCCGGCTTTGCCTATGGTGGCGCGCGTGAGGTGCCTCAGCAGCTCGCGGGAACTGTAGCGTGCCAGTTCCCGCTTCAGATCTGCCAGGTTATTGACATAGTTATAGAGCGAAGGAGTACGGATACCGAGCCGCTCGGCGAGCCGCGTCAGCGAGAGCTGTTCAAGGCCCTGTTCATCCAGCAGATTCGCGGCGGCCTGAATAACCGTCTCATGGTCAAGTCCAGCCCTATGCCGCATGTTGCTGCTTCTGCTGTTTCAGTTCTTTTTCCATCACGGCAATGGCGTGATCCATCGCTGCCAGCGGATCGACAAGCACACGGCCATGTCCTACTGCCAGTCGCTCTGGTGAGAGTGTGCGCAGGCGACGAGCGCTTTCCAATGCAGTCTGTTTATGCCAGGTGGCAAGCGCGGGCAGGGGGAAGAGAGGCTTGAAGGTGCCGGAGACGGCAACACCGCCCAGGGTCTGGAAAGCATCGCCGGCAATAATCGTGCTGTCGCGCGTGTCGAGAAACGCGGCGTGGCCGGGTGTGTGGCCGGGCGTGGCGATGACTTCAAGCGAGCCGACGCGATCACCGTCTTGCAACCGGCGCGCTGGCTGCGTCTTGCAGATGGGATAGCCGCCGCGCAATTCTACCTGCGGCTCGTCTGCGTCGAGCGAGTGATCACCTGTTAGAAAGCGGGCATCGCGGGCGGTAATCAACACCTCGGCTTCCGGCAACAACTCGTGCAGCGCATCCAGCGAGCCGACGTGATCGACGTGGGCATGTGTCAGCAGAATGCGTACAATCGGCTGGCCGAGCTGCTGCGCAGCTGCCAGAATCTGCCTGGCGCTACCTGCCATACCGGTGTCAACCAGCGTGAATCCATCATCTTCGCGCACAAAGTAGCAATTAATCATGCCGAGACGTGTAAGTTGAATGAGATGATCTCCATACGTTCGTATTTTCATGAAACTGACCTTTCTTTTCATTTAGGCAATTTACTATTGTGATTAGATTTTAGACTAATAACATTAGTTTGTCAAGTGGGAAAACTGCGAGTAATGGTGAGGTAGCGAGATCATGAGATGCTTCCCGCCCCGACACCGCTTTTCTCTCGCACCAGGAGAAAATTGAGAGAGCATTGAGAGACCGGGGGACCGCTCCATGTGTTATGATACTAGAGGATAGGTGCATTTTCTCCCACGATGGTGGGGAGAAGCCGGGCCTGTGTTCAGGCGAGAGGTGAGGGTATGATCATACGCGATATCATGACGACCAGGCTGGTGACTGTTGAGCCTGATGATACGCTGGCGCATGCCGCGAATTTGCTGCGTCAGCACCAGTTTCATCATCTTCCTGTAGCGCGTAAGGTGTATGTAACCGTCGAGGAAACGAAAGAGCGGAAGCTGCTGCTTGTTCTGGAAGGAATACTGACCTCGCAGGATATTGATGTGGCAGTCGCTGTAAGCGAGCAGGATGCTGGCCGGACAGTTCCCTGGCAGGAGCGCAAAGTAGGCGAGGTAATGCACCAGGCGGCGCTGCGGGTGACGCCGACGACCAGTGTAGCGGCAGCGGCGCAGGTGCTGGTTGAGCGTGGCCTGAACTATCTGCCAGTGGTGGAGTTTGGACTACTGAAGGATGAGAGCCGGTCTGTGCTGGTCGGACTGGTAACACGCAGTGATCTGCTTCTTGCCCTTTCGCGTGCGATGGGCGCCTTTGAGCCAGGCATGCAACTGGATATTGCGTTGCCTGCCGGTGATTTGACGCCGATTGTCCGGGTCATCCAGCTTGCTGCCGAATTGCAGGTGCCTATTCGCTGTATCATGGCCGCACCGCTGGAAGGGCGTCTACCCCAGGTAGCGACACTGCGCCTCGGCACCATTAACCCGGCTCCTTTATTGAAGCGTCTACAGGAAGCCGGCGTCCACTATACCTTTGGCAGCCCGCTCGGAGAGGGAAATGCTCATGCCTGAACATCGTACGTGCCTACTTTTTGATGCAGCCGAGCTGCAATATGATCTGGGGCCGGAGCATCCTTTTCAGGCGGGGCGTATCAAGGCGCTGATCGATTTGCTAGAGACCAGCGGTCTCTGGCACAGGAGTGATCCCCGGACGCATTTGCCGGCGCGTGCTGCTACAGAAGAAGATCTGAAGCTGATCCATACTCCTGACTATATCAGTGCAGTACGTTATCTCAGCACACCTGCGACAGGGGAAGAAGACGAAGATGAACTGCGCGCGCGGGCGATGCTGGTAATGCGTTACGGCTTTGGCGACGGCGATACGCCCGCCCTGCCGGGCATGCACGATGCTGCCGCGCTGATCGTGGGAGGCACGCAGGTCGCCATGAGCGCCGTGATGGGCCTGCCAGAAGGCGGCACGTTCGCTTCAGAAGAAGAGCGTCCCTTGCATGTTTTTCATCCGGCTGGCGGCCTGCATCATGCCTGGGCTGAACGGGCATCGGGCTTCTGCGTCTACAACGACGCTGCTGTCGCCATCGCTCATGTGTTGCGTACGCGCGAGGCCAAAGTGCTGTATATTGATTTTGACGCACATCACGGTGATGGCGTACAGCGAGCATTTTATGATGATCCGCGCGTCATGACCATCTCGTTCCACGAAACCGGGCGCTATCTCTTCCCCGGTACCGGTGATGTGCTGGAGATGGGCAATGGCAGCGGTCGCGGCTATGCGGTCAATATTCCGCTGGAACCGTTCACCGAAGATGATTCCTTTATTGAAGCGATGGAGTCGCTGCTTTTCCCACTTATCACTTCTTTTGCGCCTGACGTTCTAATTACACAGCACGGCTGCGATACCCATGCCTGGGACCCGCTGACACACCTCTCGCTGACGATGCGCGGCATCAGTGCGCAGGTGAAGATGGCGCATCAACTGGCGCATACCTTTTGTGGAGGGCGCTGGGTAGCCCTGGGTGGTGGCGGCTATGATCTGTACCGTGTCGTGCCGCGTGCCTGGAGCATCGTCTGGGCCGAAATGTCGGAGCAACCACTACCGGAAAAGTTGCCTGAAGAGTGGGTACAGCGCTGGCAAACTGCCTGGCAAAAGTCGCAGGAAGAGGAAGAGGCCACGCAGGAAGTGATAGGGAAGCAACCTTCTCCTGCTATTTTCCCGCTGACTTTTCAGGACCGGCCTGAAGATTTCCCGGCTATACCCCGTCGTGCAGTGATCAACCACACAAACCGCCTGACGGTTGGCCTGGTGCGGCACCTGGTTGTTCCGCCGACGGTTCGCCAGGCTTTTCCCAGAGCGCGTCATCGCTCGCCGATGACCGGTCTCTTTGACCTGCTGCACATGAACAGAGAGAATACACCCTCGCGCAGCAGGACGCTTGAGACACAGTCCGGCCCGGTCCTCATGCGTGACTTCTGCCCTCCCTCACTGGTGGAGCGTCTGCATCCCGATAATGGTCTGCGTGCGTTCGCGCGCTTTCCTGAGCGTGAGCATAAGCTGCTGCTGGATATTGCCAGAAGTCCTGACTGTGCTCTGGCGCTGGCTCATACGCCTGCCGGCGCTATTGTGGGCCAGGTGACGATTGCCCCTGCCGACGACTGGTGGGAAGGGATTGATAACCTGTACGAGGTGGCGATTGAGGTCAGTTCCGGCTGGCGGCGGCTGGGGATCGCGCGCAACCTGCTGGCATTCGCGCTGGAGCTAGATGCGCTGGAAGATATGATTCTCTTTGCCATCGGCCTCTCCTGGCATTGGGACCCCGAAGGCGTCGGCATCTCGATCTACCGCTACCGCGAACTGATCGTCAAACTCTTCGGTACGCAAGGCTTCCAAGAATATCCCACAACTGAGCCGAACGTTAGCATGGAACCGGCCAATGTGCTCGTGGCTCGTATTGGCAAGCGCGTCGATAAGCGCACAGCCAGCCGCTTCCTGACTCGCATGCTCACTCCTTCAAATATGGGGCGCTTCTAACCGAAATCTTCTGTGATGCCACAGTGATCGTTACGTGTAAATAAGCCCTTCCAGAGTGTGCGTGCGGGCCGTCTCCCAATCGACCACATCGGCCAGTTCGGCGCGGAACGCAGCCAGCTCGCGCTTATGCGTCTCCGCATCGGGTAGGTCGCTGTCTTTCCAGATCAGGTGAATGCTGAGCGTAGCGGGTGCGGCGGGATCGCGCAAAATGTAGCGCGCAATACTGCCTTTGAAGGCGTGCCGGTTCTCCTGCTCGATCAGACGTAACTTTTCGCGCAGGCGCTCTTCCTGTCCAGGGCGAATCTGCACCTGGATATCCGTCTCCAACAGTCGGCTGCCGCCGCGAAAGGCAATCCACTTCGGCGCCCTCTTCTGGGGCCGGCCAGAAACTTTAATTGTTGACTGAAGCTGTTTGATTTCTCGCAATGATATCAGTAATTCTCTCGCTGCCGGTCGAAGCGGGTGTAAGCGTTGTTCCTTAACGTACCTGTAGATCCGCCTGACCGGTATGCCTGTTTGTTCAGATGCTTCCTGTGCCGTGACGTAATCTGCCCGGTCGATGGAATCATGTGTCCCTGCCATACTGAGCAGTGTACTTTTTACATATATTTTGTGTATATCACTAATTATTAGTGGGATATTGAAAAATTGGCGCTGATCTGTTATACTTTCTATCGGCACAACCCTTGCGATAGGTGAGGGAGTGGAGCAGGGAGGCAGGAATGTGGCAGCCAGTATGAGAGCTGGCTGAAGATCCCCTCAAGGCATTTCTGCAAGCTGCTTTGTGCCGGGAAAGGCGGGAGAATGCTCCAGGCTCACGCAAGGAGCCACGCAGGTGGTTCCGGGCATACGCAAGGAGCATCATCCCGGCCTTGATAGCAGAGGATAGAATAGCGAGAGGAAAAGGGGTCCGGGGGGCTTTGCCCCCCCGGACCCCTTTTCTGCTAAGTTGACGCCAAAGGGGTGTTCCCCACTGCTTCCCTTTGAAACAGAAGCAAAAGAGCGGGAAAGTCTCTATCGGCTTTCCCGCTCCTGAGTTGCTATGAGGCCGCTGTTCGCTATCCAGGTGGACCTGGTATTATGCGTCGTAGTAGAGAGCGAACTCGATGGGGGCCGGGCGCAGGCGCACCTTGTCGCACTGTTCGCGCTTGGTCTCGATGTATTTCTCCAGCAGGTCGCTGGTGAAGACGTTGCCCTCAAGCAGGAACTCGTGATCGTTTTCGAGCGCGCGCAGAGACTCGTCCAGTGAACCGGGGACCGAGGAGATCTCGCGCAGTTCTGCGGGGCTGAGGCTGTACAGGTCGCGGTCAATCGGGCCATAGCCGAAGTCGCTCGGTTCGATCTCGCGGCGAATGCCGTCGATGCCGGCCATGAGCAGGGCAGCGAAGAGCAGATAAGGATTGGCCGTTGGATCGGGCGGGCGGAACTCGATGCGCTTGGCCTTAGGATTATCGGTCAGCGGAACGCGGACGGCGGCGCTGCGGTTGCCTTTTGAGAAGACCAGGTTGACGGGCGCCTCGTAGCCGGGAACCAGGCGCTTGTAGCTGTTGGTCGAAGGAGCCGCGATTGCCAGAATGGCCGGGGCGTGGGTCAGCACTCCGCCGATGTAGTAGCGAGCGAGCTGCGAGAGGCCGGCGTAGCCATCGGGATCGTAGAAGAGTGGCTGCTCATTCTTCCAGAGGCTCTGGTGAGTATGCATGCCGGAACCGTTATCGCCGAAAACCGGCTTGGGCATAAATGTCGCCGTCTTGCCGTACTTGCGGGCAGTATTTTTGACGATGTACTTGTAGAGCATCATATTATCGGCGGTCTTGACCAGCGTATTGAAGCGGATATCAATTTCGCCCTGGCCGGCGGCGCCGACTTCGTGGTGCTGGGCCTCGACAGGCACTCCCAGCTCTTCCAGTTTGAGCACCATCTCGGTGCGCAGATCCTGGAGTGTATCGCTTGGTGCGACCGGGAAGTAGCCGCCCTTGACATTCATCAAGTGGCCGAGGTTAGCGCGACCGTCACGGGTCTGGGGGAGACCGCTGTTCCAGTGGGCCTCTGAGGAGTCCACCTCGGCAAACTGCGCGTTGTCGGTAGAGCCATAGCGCACATGATCGAAGATGTAGAATTCGGCCTCGGGACCGAAGTAGCAGGTATCGGCAATACCGGTAGTGCGTAGATACTCTTCGGCTTTCTGCGCGACAAAGCGAGGGTCGCGGGAATACGGTTTTTTCGAGCCGGGGTGAGCGATGGTGCAGACCAGGCTGAGGGTAGGAACGGCGGTAAAGGGGTCCATGATGGCAGTAGAGGCATCGGGGATGACCAGCATATCGCTTTCATTGATGACCTGGAAGCCGCGAATGCTGGAGCCATCGAACGGCGTCCCCTCGACGAAGGTGTCTTCCTTCAACTCATGCAGCGGGATGGAGAAGTGCTGCCAGATGCCGGGCAGGTCGATGAATTTGTAATCAACCATCCTGGCGCCGTTTTCTTTTGCGAACTGCAAGACTTGTTCTGGGGTCATGTTCCTTATTACGCTCCTCTTCACATTATCCTGGCACCATTGCAGGGACGATGGCCGGCATTGCCCACGCCAAACATCAGGACTGTTCTCAAGCTTTTACTGAAGATACAGATACCAAGAAGATATGCTCAACCGGGGTTGATACTGATTCGCGCCCTCTGAGCGGACTGGCAAGCCCATATATGGGCCTTTTTCTTTCTGCCTCTATCATATGACGGCGGAGAGGGTGAAACTACAGACACTTTACCTGAAAGTTTCTATAGCGTAATTGTATAGTTTGCACAAAATCATATGCCTTCTCCATTGCCTGCCAGAATGATGGTAAAAAAAGACGTACTGCCCTCGTTGAACTAGAGAGAAATCTTCTTTATTCGCCCGGGCTACTTGCGTCCTGGCAGGATCAGGAGTAATATAGGGCAAACTTTCACCAGGGATGGCAACCATGGATTCCCGGCATTTTCCGCCGCAAGAACATATACCTTTTTATGCCGCGCAGGACGAGGACGATCGTACCGTGCCGCGCTTCGTAGATGAGCAACAGGCAGCCGGGCAGTTTCAGGACCCTGCTATCGTTCCATTGGCGCGGCGGCAGGATTCCTCAGGACCTATTCGGGAGCCTGCCCACCTGCCAGATCCCGTACAGGGAGCATCCACTGTTCATAGTCATGGCGGGGGCCTGCTCAACCATTCTTTCCCTCTTACTGGTTCACGACCTGCAATCTTCTGGCGTAACAAGCGTTACCTGCTTCTTTGTATTGTTTTTCTCTTTGGCTTCCTGTCTGGAGCGGTGGTCGTGCTGGCTTCTATTATGTTGACAGTGGACAGGCCATTGCTTGGCAGCGGAGCCGTGGCGGGCAAGACGGCGATTGTGATACAACTGAGTCCGTCATATATCGCGCTTCTCATCCAAAAAGAGTCGCAGTCATCAAGCACGCCGCTCAACGATGTACATGTGCAGATTGCGCGCGACGGGCCAATGACAGTCACGGCTGATACGCAGGTTGGTGTGGGAGGAGTGAGTGTGGCCAGGCGCCTGACGATGATTGTGCAACCGATTGTGCGCTCCTGCCATCTACAGATGCATGTTGTGCATGCGGATCTATCAGGCGTGCCGACGACCATGTTTGTCAGTGAAGTGGAGACACAGATGAACCGGCAGTTGCTGAACAGTCAGAACCAGTTACCGGATGGGTTTACGTATTGTGCGACAGGAGTACGTACTGCGCCTGATGGCATTTTTGTGACGTACTCGGCGACTTCTACAAAGTAGCTGGCGGACGGGCCAGAACGTGTGAAATTTATCTCAGGAGACGCGGCCCCGGTCATAGCTGATCGGGGGCGCGTTTGTTCTGGAGCAGTAAAAAAACGCTGTCAGATTTCGCAAGTGGAGGAAGTCATCATCAGTGAAATGAGCTATAATGAAGAGCGCGAAAATCGCAAAGGGCGATAACGATAACAGGTCATGACCGCCGCGGCATAACAGAGAAGAGAAGACAGATCAACGGAAGATCTGCCAGCAGGATGATGGCGCCCGTCGTTAAGGAGCTAAACGATGTCGTATTTCATGGAGGATTCCTCGTCATCGGCGCAGCCTCCGGGGGTGAGGAGTAGAATCCCGGAAGAAGAAGATGAGCAGGCCGATGTAAGCGCTCTTGTCGAAAGTGCTCAAAAGGGGAGTCAGAAGGCGTTCGAGATCCTCTTTGAGCGCTATAACAACCAGATCTGTCGCTATTTGAGCCGAATGGTAGGGAATGATGGGGTGGGGTGTGAGCTGGCACAGGAGACATTTTTCAAAGCGTGGACTGCGCTGCCCAGGCTGCGCACGCCAGCGAGCTTCACCGGCTGGCTCTATCGTATAGCGACGAATTGTGCCTATGATTATCTCAAGCATGTGAGAAACAGACAGGAGATTTCCTGGGAAATCTACCAGCAGGGGGCGGAGACGCTCGGTGTTGAAGGACCGGAGCGGCGGGTTGAAGAGATGGAGTTGTTGAGGCTAGCGTTAGCACGAGTCTCTTTGACCTATCGTCCGAGCCTGATTTTGTATGTCATTGAAGAATTACCCCAACGCCAGATTGCGGAATTACTAAGAATGAAGGAAACGTGCGTGAGCAAATATGTCAGTCGAGGGAAGGATGAGTTGCGCAGGATCTACTGCCGACTCCTGGAAGGGCAGGGCGGCACAGAAGGGAAAGGAGGAAAAAGTTGATGAAGTATCGACCCCCCTGCCCTCTCTGGAGAGAGAAGCTTGCACTCAGACGTGAAGATCTCTCTCCTGCCGAGCGCGAAGCCCTTGATGCGCACGTTAGGATCTGTGAAGCCTGCCGAGCGACGCTTGACGATTATCTGTGGTTTGACAACCACTTGAAAGCTTTACCGTCTCCTACCATGAAGCCGCTGCCGCGCCTTTCTTTTCTTCTGGAGATAGAGGACCAGGGAGAACAGGAGAGTGTAGCGGAGAAGGAAGGAGGAGATAAGAGGGGTCATGCACCTGAGGTACTTGCGGCAAACGTGCGAGTACGGCAGGGAATTTTCTCAACTTTTGTCGGCAAAGCTCTGGCAGTGGCATGCGTCGTCATGATCGGTCTGCTGGCAGTGGCAGCCTATCAATTGCGCTCTAGCGCGATAGCGCACCCGCTGGGGTCGATGCTCTACAGTTTCAACGGGCATACGGATTCTGTGAGCGCGCTGGCCTGGTCGCCGGATGGCAAATATGTTGCCTCGGCAAGCTGGGATCATACCGTGCGAGTCTGGAATGCACAGTCGGGAGTAGTGTTTACCACGTATACAGGGCATACGGATCTGGTTGCTGCCATTGCCTGGTCACCAGATAGCAGGTATATTGCCTCGGCAGGTTGGGACCACACAGTGCAGGTCTGGGATGCCTTCAGTGGGGAGCGGCTCATCGTCTACACCGGACATAGCGAAGAGGTAAGCACAGTGGCCTGGTCGCCAGATGGGAGGCGCATCGCTTCGGGGAGCTGGGATCACACAATCCAGGTCTGGGACGCTTTCAGTGGCAAGCGCCTGCTCATCTATGACCAGTTAGAGTTTGTGGAATCGGTGGCCTGGTCGCCGGATGGAACACGCATTGCCTCAGGAGGTCGCAATAACAGTGTGCTGATCTGGGATGCTCGTACGGGTGAGACAAAGCTGAACTATCTCTTCGGCTATGGTGTGCCAGTCAATGCGCTGGCCTGGGCGCCCGATGGGCATTACCTTGCTGCCGGTGGGCGCGATGGCAGAGTATTGATCTGGAATGTGGGGGAGGATGCCCATTCGGGTGGTGCGCCATACATGACCTACAAAGGACATAGTGGAGAAGTTGCGACTCTCGTCTGGTCGCCTGATAGTCGGATGATCGCCTCAGGGGGGTACGATCATACTGTGCGAATCTGGGATGTGAAAAGTGGCCTGACGTTACTTACCTACCAGGGGCATCGTGATATCGTGGATGCGCTGGCCTGGTCGCCGGATGGGAAGCTCATTGCTTCGGGAAGCTGGGATCACACAGTACAGGTCTGGGAAGCGGTGCCTGGGAAGTGAACCAGCTTCCCCCTGCCTTGTTTTCATCTTCCATATAAATTCTTCGTGATCCTTTATTCCACTTTATATATAAGGAAAGGTGTTATGCAGGTATTTAATCGCCGCCAACAGCGAGAGCTGGATGCTCTGGTTGAAGAGTATGTGACGCGGCGTTATATGCCGCGCCGGGAATTTTTGCAGAAGGTGACGGCGGCAGGGTTGAGCCTGAGTGCGGCTTCCGCTCTTCTGGCGGCCTGTGGTGGGCCGTTGCCTTTCCCTGCCGACTCTAACACGCCGGCCAGAGCTAACACGATTGTTGCATTGACCGAGTGGAACGGTAATGAACTGGATGCCTTCAATGCCCAGATCAAGGCATTCCGCGATAAAACTGGCATCAACGTTACTGTAGAATCAACTCGTGATCTGCTGGCTGTGCTGGATATGCGGCTCAGAGGTAACAGCCCGCCGGATATTTGTGGTATGCCCAGCCTCAGCAAGTTCCAGCAACTGGCGAAGCAGGGAAAGCTTGTGCAACTGGATAAGTTTCTGGATATGAACAAAATCCAGCAAGACTACGCTAAGTCCTGGCTGGATCTGGCTTCTGTCGATGGCAAACTCTACGCTGTGCTGCCCAAGGCCAATACGAAAAATACCATCTGGTATAATCCCAGGCAATTCCAGGCAGCCGGTGGAACGATTCCCCGTACATGGGATGATCTGATCGCCGTCTCGAACAGGCTTGCGGAGAGTGGCAAGTATCCCTGGGCGATGGGAGTGGAGAGTTCTGCGTCCAGCGGCTGGCCGGCTACCGACTGGGTTTCACTGATTTATGTGAACAAGTACGGCCCCTATATGTACGATCAGTGGGTAGCGCACAAGATTCCCTGGACGCATCCAAGCATCAAAGATGCGATCCAGATGTTCGGTCAGATTGTGCAGGGCAAGCACTATATTAACGGCGCACCGCAATCCATCCTGACGACCGGGTTCCGGGAGGCTTCCTATCAGCCGTTTACCAATCCACCGAAAGCCTATATGTGCTGCCTGGGTGACTTCACCGCCGGCTTCATTACCGATCGGTTCAAGACATTGCAGCCCGGCAAGGATTTCGATTTCTTCTCCTTCCCTCTGATTAGTCCGCAGTACAAGGGAGCGATCATCGGCGGCGCGGATATCATGGTGGCGATGAAGGATAACGATGGCACGCGCAAGTTTATGACGTTTATGGCAACAGCAGAGGCGCAGACGATCTGGGTGAAGCGTGGCGGCTCTACCGCCATCAATAAAATGGTCAGCCAGAGCGATTATCCCAATGATGTTGCACGCCAGGCCTCTCAGATGCTGGTTAATGCCACATCGGTCCATCTAAGCGTCGGTGATATCATCCCGGCGTCCTTGCAGTCAGTCTACTGGAAAGGGATGCTGAGATATATTCAAGATCCGCAGCAACTGGATAGTATCCTTGATATGCTCGAAGCTGCTGCACAGCAGGTGTATCAATCCTGACAGACCGGTTGTCCGAAGCGCGCCTTTGCACGCCGGCATATACACAAGCTAGTGGCGAAGCATGGCCCAGACGTGCAGATCAGTGCCGGGGATTCGCTCCGCGCGGGCTATCTCGAAGCCGTGTTTCTGGTAGAACGAGACATTGCGCTCGTTCTGAGTTTCCAGGTAACAGGGCAGGCGCTCGGCGGCGGCCTTTGCCAGGACTGGCTGGAGCAGTCCGCCGCCAATACCCCGGCCATGACTGCGCGGATCGACACCAATAGCCCACAAATACCAGTGCGATCCCGCAATGCAGCTTTTGTGCAGTGCTTCGGTAAAATTTGAGATGCGAATAAAACGGCGCAGCCCTTCCAGACCGAAATCGAACGGCGAAAGCGTGATGCCACAGCGCAGCATACGGCCAATACGAAACGTTGTGTTGCCCGGCGTCAGCCAGCAGGCCACGCCTTCTACCGCAGCGGTGGTGTACACTTCTCCATAGCGCAGGCAGTAGCGCACCGTCATCTCAAAAAGTGCGGGCAGGATGCGCGCTCGCCTGATCTCATCAGGCACAAAATATTGCATCAAAGGATCATGCTTAAAAGCTTTGCCCAGGATGACGGCTGCCGGCTTGAGATGGCATGCGTCAAGGAGAACCGGTTCGTTGGTCATCAGTTACCTCTTGTTTCGTTGCTTAATAGTTATTGTATCAGAATTATCCTCAAGGGAAGGAGCAGGTATGCTGACTATACAGCATTTTGGTCCGGGATATCGGCGCAGTCAGCCACTGAGCGGCTCCACTCAGCGGCTGACCTTCTTTACCGGGTGCTTGCTCGCATTTTCAGCGAGAAGGCGCTAAAGTTGAACTTTGAGGAAGACAGGGGTGGGAGTCAGCGGGTCGATGATGCTCGATCTAATTCGATATCTTGGAAAGTCACCGGGTCCTCTTTGGGTTCGAGGTGAGTAAATACCGTGCTTTCAGGTAAAGCTGCATGAAGTGCTAATTCGATTTCCTCACAGAGTGCATGCCCTTTGCGAACTGTCCAGGTTCCAGGCACAATAACATGGAACGAGACGAAGCGGCGCCTTCCCGATAGGCGACTACGGAACGCATGAAACTCGATCCCTTGCTGTTGATAAGGGGCCAGTACCTCTTTAATGCGTTCTTGATCTTCCTGGGGGAGCGCAGTATCAAGCACCCCTGATACAGTCTGTCGTAAGAGCTTGATTCCCGTCCAGATGATATTGGCGGCTACTACAAGCGCCACGAGCGGATCAAGAATATACCACTGTGTCAGGACAACAAGCAGGACCCCTATCAGGACCCCTGCGGTCGTGAACACATCGGTAAACAGGTGGTGGGCGTCGGCCTGGAGCGTGATGGAGCGCTTCTTGCCTTCTCAACATAAACCTGCCTAAAAGCCGTTGATGATAGCTCCCAGAACGGAGAACTCAACCCCAGATATTTTTGATCGATTGGCTCCGGTGAAGAATGGGATTGCCTCGTAGGCAATCGCCCAGCACCAGAATAAGTGTCCTCTACCCCACTGGCGAGGTTCCGACTTACTGGAGCATATGCTCTTGATCGGCAGGCCGTGTGGCCAGTGTCACAGCCCACAGTCCGACCAGGGCTGCTACCAGATTAACCACCGACTCCGCTGCGTCCGAAAACAACCCCACTGAACCGGTCAGCAGATAGCCCACAAATTTGACGGCCATCGTCACCAGAGCAGCGGCAATGGATAAAAACATATAGAAGCGCAAAGATGGTAGGTTCATCTCATCCTCGTGATCGTTCCTGCCAGCAGGGAAGTGTTTGAGATAGGCTTCTCTCTCGAAGCCCGAGACTTTCAAAATCGTTCCCATTCTTCATGAAACTCGGCCTCTTACCTCTCTGAGGCTCTCCATAGCCAGGAGAGGCCGGTACCGTTCCCCCGGTCATGGCTGCGTGTGCAATTCCCCAGGGAGTACCGCTGGATGGGGGAGGACACGCTCCCCATGGCCTATATTATATATAATATCATGCCAGATGTCTATAGAAAGTGAAAAATATTATTTTTAGTGAAGTAAAATTTATGATATATCCTGGTAAAAATTAATAAAATAAAATATTTAGAATAATTTGTGTATTCTGCCCTTTATTTCTGCCGTTTGATCTCATTCTTGTGATAAGTGATAAGTGAGATGCAAACTCGCTTGTGATGCTCCCGGCTTATGAGATAGAATGGAGGAGAGAAACAAGAGCGAAGGTCCAGGGGCAAAGCCTTCCGGCGGTCCCGCCGGGTCCCCACAAAGTGGGGTCGGGTCCCCGCAGAGCAGGATATAGTTCCCCAGAGGGGAACGGGTGTCCCCGAAAAACTTTATTTTCTCCTTTCTCTTCATTATGAGTGAAAGGGAAAATAAAGGTAATGGAAATGGGGAGAGTCCCGTCGAGGGAGAAAAATAGATGGATCGTCAAGAAGCTATTGAATTTCTGCTTGAGCACTACGAAAATCCACGTAATCGCGGCTCACTGGAGCATCCCGACGTCAATCTGAAAGGTGGCAATCCCGGCTGTGCCGATATCATCACGATGCAAGCGCACTTTGACCAGGATGGGAAGGTTGATGAAGTGCGCTGGGATGGCGAAGGATGCACAATCAGCAGAGCTGCGGCTTCGTATGTGACGGAGCTTGTGCGGGGCATGAGCGCCGAAGAGATCGAGGCGATGAGTTTTGAGGACCTGATCGAAGATCTGGGACGCGAGCTGGTGATGACACGTCCCACCTGCGCAACGCTGGCACTGGGTACGCTCAAGAAGGGCGTGCATGAGTATGCAATGCATAAAAGGGCAGGCGAAGAGCATGTCAGATAATGATGCACTCGAACATCGCTGGCCGCTGCTCAGTTCCGAACTGCTGGTGCTGAGACGGGCATACGCGGATGCCTGAAATGCGTCAACTGAACAGGGGAAAAGAGCGCAGCAGGACGCTTTTCGGAATGCGATCATCGGGCGCGTCAACAGCGATGGCGGTATGCCAGCCCGCAATGTGCGCTACCTTGCCTTTCTGCTGTTGAAGCATGGACGAGGTGGCGTCATCGTTGGCAATCCTCACGCGGTCCTTGCAGGGAGCAACAGGCAGGTAGAACTCCCCTATACCGGCCTGGAGGGCTACTATGCTGGTTCTGAACGGACCGCCACGCGGCCGGGCATGACGGCAGAAGAGATTATCCGCGAAGAGGCCGGTCTCGGTGCCGAGCTGCTGAGAACATTCAAACAGAGGGCGATTGAACAGAATACCTGGGCCGAGTTCTCACATTTGCAACATGTGCTGGATGGAAAAGTGCGGCCTGACCAGGATGATCTGCGCCGACTCCAGCGTCTTTTTGGCTGGATTGTCGGGCGACTGCATGCGCGCGTGTACCGCAACCCGGAGTTCGCGTTGACGCTTTCTGAGCAAATTGAACAGACCGGGCGCCTTCTGGGCGAACTGCACGGACAATCTGAGAAAGATCAGAAATTACGGCATGAGGCACAGGCGCTCTATGAAGAGCTTAAAAAGATAAGAGATCGCTTGAGTCCGGCTGAACTGGAGCAGGAACGGCAAGAAAGGAAAATGCGCGAGCGTATCCGTGCTGAACGCCTGGCCGAGTTCCACGCTTTCCGCGACGAAACATATCAGTTGCTGGAAGCTCCTGACTACCAGTGTTACCGTATCGACGTGCAGGATACGCTGTCAGGTGGCGCAACGATTACCGAAAGCATCAAACTACCCCCGGTTCCCGGCAGGCAGGCGTATCCTGTCACCACTGTGCTTTTGACGCCTGAGCAGGTAGAAGGTTATCTGCTCCAATTTTCATAGGCAAATGTATGCAAGCACACACCTGCCAAAGAATTTCGTTGTTCCTGTTTCAACCGTAGGAGCCTCAAGGCCAGAGCCTTTTTGGTCTTACCCCGCGTCCGCAGGCAATTTTACGTCCTCGTCTGTCATCGCCGGAGCCAGTACCGTTGACGGCTTGATCTCCCAGCCCGATCAAGCGTAAGGCTTCCCGCAGGATATTCTGACCAGCATTGTAATCACGATCTTGCGGGAACTGATAATACGTACACATTGGATTCTGACAAAGAAACACGCGATCTTGAAGCGTCATCTCTTCCCATTTCCAGCCACAACAGTGACACGCCTTACTGGAAGGAAAGAAGCGACCTATTTTGACGACCTGCCCGCCGCGCTGCTCGACCTTTGAGATGAGCAGCGTCAAGAGCTTGCCCAACGCCGCATCCGAGAACGAGCGAGCGAGCTGGCGATTTTTCAGCAAGCCTTTCAGGTTCAGATCTTCGATGCCAATGATCCCATAGCAATTGGCCAGCCTGGTGGTCATCTTGTGAAGCACATCATCTCTTAGGCAGGTGATGCGGTAGTGCAGGCGTGCCACCTGACGCCGCGCCTTTTCACGGTTTTTTGACCCCGGTTTCCTGCGATGCAATCGCTTGTTGGCTTGACGCAGCTTTGAGAGGGCCGTTTTGAGGAATGCTTGGTTCTCGTATCCCTCTCCCGTACTCAAGGTTGCCAGTCGATTCAGGCCAACATCGATGCCGACTGCTGTTTTTTTGCTGGCGAGCCTGGCATCTGGGACTTCTACTGTAATGCTGATGAACCACCAGTCTGCGGTTTTGGTGATGCGTGCGCCTGTGATCTTGCCTTTGAAGCGGAGGTTCGCGGACATATTCACCCAGCCAAGCTTCGGTATCCAGACGTGGTGATCTTTCAACTCGAATTGATCATTTGCGAGATAAAAGCTCGGTTTGCTTTTCTTTTTGCTTTTGAACTTCGGCCTGCGTGCCCGTCCTTCAAAAAAGGCGGTAAACGCTTTCCCCAAGTCCAGAATAGGCTGATCTGAAGCGTTCTTCGTGACCTCCCAGGTCCAGGGGAACTGTTCCCGTCGGATCTCGTTGAATTGTTTCTTGAGTTTCAAGGCGGTTGGTTTCAAGCCTGCTTCATATTGGCGGTTCCACTCAGCCAACGTCCAGTTCCACACAAATCGTGCTGTGCCTGCCGCTTTCGCAAAATACACGGCTTGCTCAGGAGTGGGATGCAGTCTGATCTTGTGCGTCTTGATCATCCGTGATGTCCTTTCCCAAAGCAGCCGCTCGAATGAGATTTTTGTGCGAACGCAGCCCATGAAGCCGAGCAGAGAAGACGGTCACAATGGCGATCAAATCCCGCACCAGTTCTTCTTCTGGAGAGAAGGTTTCGCCATTGATCACGGTGATCTGGGTGCCATGCCGCTCGCAGAATTGCTCAAACCAGTCATAGCCAAAGCGCACAAAACGATCCTGATAGCCAATGATCACTTGCTTGACCAGACCCAGTTCGATTTGTTCGATGACCTGATTAAAACCTTTGCGTTGGTAGTTGAGCGCAGAGCCACTATCTTCGATCCACTGATCGACTTTGACCTGATGTTCCAGACAGTAGGCCCGAAGGGCTTCCTTCTGAATGGCAAGGTCTTTCTTCTGACCAGGGGAAGACACACGAGCATACGCAATGACCAGTCCTCGCTCCGAAGAAATCAACCCGCGATAGGCCAGATATTGTTCATGCGTAGAGTAGCGGCGATTCGTTGGGCTACGGAAGGCAGGAAGGATACCCTTGCGATCCCATTTTTGCAAGGTATTGACCGATTTCCCAATCAGCTTCCCAAATTGTCCTGGTGAATACGTATGTTCCATGCATACATTTTAACATATCATCGTAGCTTTTTCAATACTGTCGAACACTCTTTCTTGCCAGGCTGGGGGAAATCGGCGGCGATCCTCTGGTGCGAGGACTCTACGAGTGGTGAAATGTGGTACTCAACGCCTATCGCACAAGCATGATAAGAGCTGCGACGAGCATCGCCGCTGAGAGAATGGCAGTGACCAGCCAGCCCCATTTTGTCTTACGCGGCTCGGCGCGCAGGCGCAAAATCCACTGACGCCCCAGTGTATAGGCAGCCAGCCCGGCGGCGAAAATAGCGCCTCCTGCCGGCCCACGTCCCAGAACCAGCACCAGTGCCAGAATCCCCAGTATCGCCGTGAATACTACCTCCAGCAACTGTGTGGGGACCCGGCGCGCTCCCACGCGCTGATCAGATGACCACATGCCCCAGTGAGCTGCCGTCGGCGGCCCTCCGCAGCA
>JADBKA010000364.1 GCA_014896635.1 Ktedonobacteraceae bacterium | reverse complement strand
GTGCCGGACGCGGCGGGAGGCGGCAGTTTAATAGGCGTGTTGCGGCGCACAGGCAGTTCAAGCGGGATGGGACCCTGTTCGCCGGGCGCCTGCGCTGGTTGCGGCGGTTGCGCGACATTCTCATTTCCACGACCGGCGGAAAACGCAGCAGCTCCCACCGCTCCGGCGGTGCCGGACGCGATAATAGCCGACGCCGGGCCGGGACGTTGCGCCGGGGCGTTCTGCTGCACCTGGTCATCCTGTTCTGTCTCATCATCGCCGGGCTGGACGGGCGGGAGAGCATCGTCCATCTGCTGCGTGGCATAGAACGAAGCAGCGGCATCACCCGTCTCCGGCTGTCCAGGCTGAACGGGCTGAACCGGTTGAGATGCACTGGCCGGGGCGGCTGCATTGGCAGGCGGTTGCTCATCGAACTGGCTCGCCTGGTTCTCTGCTGTAAGCGCGGACGGGGACTGGCCGAATCCCTGCGTATCATGCATCATGTCTGCGGCGATCAGTCCCGCGCCGGCGCCAGCTACTCCAGCCCCGGCAATGACGGCCAGGTTGCGGCCTGTATGTCCGTTATGACCATTGCGCTCTCCCTGCGCGGCACTGGCATCAAAGCCGGCCTGGTGGCTAGCGGGAGCAGGCACCGGTGGCAATGGCGGCAATGATGCCGGCGGCGGTTGCGCGGCGTTCGTCTGGCTGACTGGCTCGATGGGGCCGTGCTGCTGACCCTGACCCTGAGCCGGGGAGGCCGGCGTCTTGAACCTGGCTGAGCCAAATAGCCAGCCGATCTTCTTCGGCAGCCCATCCTGGTCCGATCTAGCCTGGCCAGTCTCCTCCGCTTCGGCGCGCAGCGCGTTAGCGTAGTTCTCAAGCGTTGAGTAGACGGTGAACCGCTGCCGGCGGGCGAGTTCGGCGGGACTGGAACCCGCCGGCGCTATGATGATGAGCCGCGCTCGCAATTTGCGTGGCAGGTGTTTCAAAATATCGAAATCCTGTGCGCGCTGGAATGCTTTATTTTGCGCCGGCAGGACCACCGCGATCTGCTTGCGCCCCAGTTCCTCTTGCGCCAGAATGGCCGTGAGTACGCTTTTGCGATCATCGACGGATGAGACATAGATAATGCCGATGGTTGTACTTCTGGGATCGCCGGCTCCCAGTATTTCCGTGCCGTTACCCTGATTCATAGATCTTCCTCACGTCCCTGAAGTGCTAATCGTCCTTCTGCCGTATTCTACACTAAAAGTTAACGAGTGTCGATATCTCTGTTCTAATTTTTTTAGCATGGCTCTGCGTTGTTCGGGTTCCCTCTTCCAGGGCGACCGCCACATGCCAGGGTACCACCAAAAGCCTCCAGACCACCAGCCTTCCCACGCCTTCCCTCCCAGGGCGACAAGGAGACCGGGCCAGGGTCGCCCCTACTATATACGGTCCCGGCTGAAGCTCTCCTACGAAGCCAATACATTATATCGCTCCATCAGGCGATTTCAGCGGGTTGTTGCGGACATAAAGGCGTGCAGCTTCCAATGCGTCATTGTCAGGGAGAATTCGGTCATGATAGCCGCGTTGCCAGAGAATGCCCACAACTTCCAGTCCTCTGGTTTTAATGTGCCGTAACCATTCGACAGTGGTGATTGATTTATAAGCGCCGATCACCCGGCCCAAGGGTACTGGCTTCTCAACATTACCTTCAATCCGCAAGATAAAATGCACATGATCAGGCATGATCACAAATTCGTCCAGTTCCAAACCCTGGAATCTGGCCGGTAACGCTTCCCACGCTTTACGTAAAATACCTTGCAATTCATGATTCTCAAAAATCGGTTCACTATGCTCGCTACAAATTGTTATAAGATAAGTTGCCGTCCAACTATAATTATGTATTGACAAACGTGTTGATTTCCTGCGATAACGAAACGCAAATTCCGAATCATACTTCCTCTTCACCATGCCTCCCTCCAATTTTTTGCCTGTTTGCGAAACACCCCGGCAATACACGATTCCTTAATTTCTCACAGAACGTCCGAACTACCGTCGTATATAGTAGGGGCGACTCCATAAGCGTTAACTTAAGAGGGTATTCCCTCTCTCTCAAAAGAGAGAAAACAGGAAAAAAAGAATTTTTCGGGGGACACCCCCGAACCCCGCCAGGGGGGCAAAGCCCCCTGGACCCTCCCTTTCTGCTAAGTTAACCCCTATGGGGGCGACCCTGGCCCGGTCTCCTTGTCGCCCTGGTCTCTCACCTCGACCCCTCGACGGTACCCACTTTTGTAGGCGCGGAAGAACAACAAAATAAACGCTTTCCTGTATGCATTTACCAGTACCCTCACGTATAATAAACTCGTGTAAATTTGCTTTTGCGATATTCACTCTCTTGTCGTTCCACTCTGCAACAGGAGAAAGGATTCAACAATGTATAACGATCCCAACCAGCCACAACAGCCCTACGGACAACCGCAACCTCCTTATGGCTACCCACAGCAACCCTATGGACAGCCTCCCCCTTCCTACGCTCAACCACCCAGAAAGAGACGCACCGGACTCTGGATTGTTCTCGGCATTCTCGTTGTCCTCCTGCTACTCTGCGGTGGCGGCATCTTCGCGTTCATCAACTACATTCAGCACAACCCGGCTACCGATGTCGTCAACCACTACTATACTTCGATCAAAAATCAGGATTACGCCTCCGCCTTCCAGGATCTGGACCCGACGATGAAACTGACTATCGGCGGGAACGAGCAACAGGCCACACAAACTCTCTTCATCCAGGCTGCACAGGCGCTCGATAATGTAAAAGGCAAAGTGACCGACTACAAAGTTACCAGCACCAGTCTTAATACGAATAACGGCGTCAGTACGGGAACCTTCACCGTGAATGTGACTCGCAATGGCGCTCCCTATGATGTTCACCTCCAGCTACGGCAGGAAGGGAATGATTGGAAAATCGTTAAATTTGATAATCTTTAGTGTTCTCTCTATGTTTTTATAGAGAAAAGGATAGAAAGGGTTTCGGGGGACACCCCCGATCCCCCGTCAGGGGGCAAAGCCCCTTGCACCCCCGCCCGGCATGTCCTGGACGACCACAGTGATCTGGTTCGGGTCGGTGGGCAGCGTCTCCACGCTTGACTGGATTCTGACGTCAGCGATGCCACTCTGCGCCCGTAGCAGCGCCTCGGCCTGCCCGGCGTCCTTGCCTGTGATGAGCTGCGCGAGTTGCTTCTTCTGCTCATCGCTGAAACGGTAGAGCCAGCGGCCCTTCGCTTCGACGAGCAGCAAGATACTGTTATCCTTGTTGACTTGCTGCACACGCGCCTGAACGCTGATGCTGCCCCTGAGCACGTAGCCCGGCCCGGCCTCGCGCGCGGCTTTCTCTTGCAGGCGCGGCGCGATGAGGCTCAGCACGTCGTTCTGAGCGTAGGCAACGGCGCTACAGGTGACCGTTACCGCCACATTGGCGGCCTCGACGTTGATACCCTGATCTCCTACGGCTTTGTCCTTTGTGACGTCAGCAGGACACAGCGCCGTTCCA
>JADBKA010000363.1 GCA_014896635.1 Ktedonobacteraceae bacterium | reverse complement strand
AAGGGGTGATTGGTTACAGTGACTCACCTTCTGTTTTGCAGACAACGGCTTATATTGTATATCTACTGATCGCGGGCGGCATCTTCGCCTGGATCACGCGCAAGCCCGGCGGCGGTAAACCGGTTAAATCCGTCGAAGCGGACGCCACAACTCTGCCCGGTCGAGCATAGCGAGTCCACTCTGCAACAGCAAAAGGCATCGCTCCGTAGATAAGTACGGAGCGATTTTTTCTTGCTGTGAGAGCGATAGCTCTCTGCCTGGCAGGTGGTTGTCTATCAAAACTGAACGAAGAGGCTACAGTCGGCAGTTCTTTGTACCCGGCGGTTGTTGTTCAGCGTTATCTATTATAGTCGGGAGATGCGGGCTGTCTGCTCATTCCCATCAGAAATGTTGCCGCTCAGGGCGAGTATTCCCCCGGCTTTCTTTTTGCTTGAAGTAACGTATTAACGAACTCCTGCTACTTTGCGCAGGATTGTCTGGTAGCAGTCATGGACAGTTATAAAAGAGCTTTGCCACTATCAACCACATTATCTGAACTGCGGGATGCGAGCGAGCCAGCGGCGGCCTCGCTTCCGCCGATCACGCCCGGTAATACAGACAACACAACAGGAGCGCGGGTTTTCTGGCACGACTGGCTGGTCGGGAGTGGTATGATTCTCTCGATGGCTCTGTATTATGTAGTATGTAATCCGAACTTGCCATTTGGCCTGCTGCGGCAGGAGAATCCACTATTCTCGCTGCCTTTTTTATTGTTATTCGCTGTATTTTGCTGGTATCGTCTCTCATTTGCGATTGCACTGCTGCCGCTTTCTCTGCCTTTTTATCTCTATCAGAAGACGGTGATCGGCCATATGCGATTCAGCCTGGCGGAAGTGGCGTTGTGGACAATCATCGGAGTAGTGCTGCTGCGTCTGCTGGTGAGGCCAGAGGAGCGGCAGTTATGGTTGAGCAGGGCGGCCTGGCGTGAGAAGGCTGAACGCATCGGGCCATTCCTGCTACCGGTGCTGGTTTTTGTGCTCGCGGCGGCGCTCTCGATCAGTGTCGCCTATGCGCGCGCACCTGCGCTGCGTGCGTTCCGCGAAGAAGTTTTTGGTCCGCTGCTCTACCTGCTGCTGGCGCTGACTTATTTGCGCTCACAGCAGGATGTGAAGCGCCTGCTCGCTGCGCTGTTTGGAACAGGGCTGGTGATCGCGCTGCTGGGTATCGTGCAATATGTCTTCTTCCGGCACTCGTTGGCGCTGGAGGTGGATGGGATTCGCCGGGTCCACACGGTCTATGGCAGCGCGAATAGTATTGGACTGCTTTTTGATTATGTTTTACCGCCGGGGCTGGCGATCCTGTCTGGATATATTTCCTGGAAGAAACGCCTGGCAGCTTTCGTGTTCTGCATTCCTTTGCTGGTGACACTGTATCTCAGCAATTCGCGTGGAGCATGGGCTGCGCTTGTGTGTGCGCTGGTCTTTGTTGTGGCCTGTTCTGTGCGCAGTCGTAAAATGCTGTTCATTGGAGGTGGTCTGTTAGCAGTGGTGCTTGCTGCCGGGTCACTGCTATTTCAGGCGCAAATCATGGGTTATCTGTTAAATAGCCACACTAATGCGCATGGCTACAGTTCTGTAGAAAAGCGCACTTATATCTGGCAGAGTGCTTTGAACATGATTCATGATAGTCCCTGGCTCGGCTATGGCATGGATAACTGGCTCTGCCACTATAGCCCGAATAACGTCTGTAAAACGGACCTGCCGCATTACTGGATTACTGAAGACCCTGTCACCGGCAAACCCACTGGCATCGCTGACGAACCCAACATCTCGCACCCGCATAATATTTTTTTGCACGTCTGGGTCAGCATGGGTGTCTTCGGCCTGCTGGCTTTCGGAGTTGTTCTCATCCTCTTTTTCTGGCTTTTTGTGCGTATCCTGCTCTATCTTCGCAGATACAGAGGTGAGGGCTGGCGGTCGTTGCACTGGATGACAGTGGGCGTCGGTGGCGCCATGCTGGCCGTGCTGGTGCAGGGACAGATTGATAGCGCGTTTCTGGAGCAGGACCTGGCTTTTTGTTTCTGGATGCTTGTTGCGGCCCTGCTCCTGCTCCGAGTGCTCGCCGGTGTTCCCTGGCGCGCTTCTTCCTCTGCACACCAGTCGAAATCCCTCTGATACTCCCTTGCGTTCAGATGAGCAAGATGCGCAAGCATCTTGCCCGTCCCGCCGGTGGTGGGACGGATCTCGACGGCTATCAAGATTTCATCCCATGGTGCTTTCAGAGAAGCACCATGGGATGAAGCAATCCGGCGCGAGTATTCTCCTTAACTTAACTCTGCTTCTAAGTAGGTGGACCTTAGAATTGAGAAAAAGGGGGAAATGGGGACACCCCCTGCCCCGCCAGGGGCTGGCGCCCCTGGACCCCGCTTCTCATTCGTTCTGTCCACCTACTTAGGCATTTTGGGGAATGCTTGACTGGCAATGCTCTATCTGCTCTATCTCCTGATAGAGAGTCTTTTAACTCTCCTCTCGGACGCATAACAAATCGCTCGAAAAGCGTTTGGAAGCACATTGTATCTCGCAGGGCCGTGCCGTTTGATGCCCTGAACTTCCATTCTGGTCTCTGGCGTCAATGACCCCCGGCTAAAGCCGGTGGCTTGTTATTACCTCTGGACTCCACCGCAATTCTGCATATCTTTGCAGACGTGCAGCTTTGGCTTCCTTGTCCGAGGCATCAGGGATGATTGACACACATCCCGTCCTGATCCCGTCCTGCCGGACCAGGAGCGTCCTCAGCGTCACATTTCTCGCGCCCACCAGATCAGCGTGCAGCGTGTAGCGGCACTGCTGGCACACAAAGAGCAGCCCCTTGCCTGGGCGATTCCCATCCGCTGTGTGTCCGCACAGCGGACAGCACTTTGACGTATACTCCGCATCGACCTTGATGGCAAGTGATCCCGAGAGCCGAGCCTTGTAACTGATGAGCGTTTGCAACTGGGCAAAGGACCACTGCGAGTACACCCGGTTGGCTTTACGGGCTTTGGGGGAGACTGGTTCGGTGCCTTTGCCGTGCTGCTTACGCCTGCGCTTTTTGCGTTTGGTTCGTTCGCGGATATCGGTGAGCTGTTCTAATCCGAAAAGCGTGTGGGGATGCTGCTCGATGATCTGTTTGGCGACGAGGTGATTGGCCTGCAACTTCAACCGTCTCTCTCGTTGCCCGATCCGCCTCAGGCGGCGTTTGGCGCCACGAGTGCCTTTCTGTCTCACTGAGTCGCTCAAGGGATGGTTCGGCCATCTCAATCTCTAAGGACACCAGCAAATAGAACGTTTTCTTCGGCTGATCGTACCATAATTTCGCATCACCAATACAGGCCCCTGCCGAATGAGCGCCAGGTGTGTGTCGTAGCCCTGGTAGGGGATGCTGATGCGTCCCATGAGGGTCCTGAGGCTGACCTGGCTGTCACACTGAAAGGTATAGTCGCGCTCGTAGGTGTACTGCACGGTGGGCGAGCTATAGTGGGGGGGCTGGTCCAATCCCTTAA
>JADBKA010000037.1 GCA_014896635.1 Ktedonobacteraceae bacterium | reverse complement strand
GTCAGCGATCACAGGAATGTCAAGAGCTGCGAGATCACCGGCAGGACCAATACCAGAGAGCAGCAGCAACTGCGGTGAGTTGACGGCACCCCCACAGAGAATTACTTCTTTACTAGCGCGTTCCTGTATTACTTTCCTGTTTTGCAGGTAAGAGACGCCGACAGCTCGCTGCTCTTCAAAGAGGATGCTGGTAACATGGCTCAATGTCTGCACAATCAGGTTAGGACGCTTCAGCGCCGGCTTCAGATAGGCGGCAGCAACACTGTGACGCTTCCCCCGCTTCTGTGTGACCTGGAAGAGACCGACGCCCTCTTCCTGCGCACCATTGAAGTCGGGAGTATACGGCAGGTCCAGTTCTTCACATGCTTTCAGGAAGAGAGAAGTGAGAGGATTCACCGTACGCAGATCGGCGACGGCGAGAGGACCATGCTCGCCGTGATATTCAGAGGCGCCCCACTCCTGATCCTCTGCCTTCTTAAAGTAAGGGAGCAGATCACTGTAACTCCATCCCTCATTGCCGGCGGCCTGCCACGCATCATAATCTACACGGCTCCCCCGGTGATAGATCATCGCGTTCAGCGAACTGGAACCGCCGAGCATTTTGCCGCGCGGCCAGTACAGTCTGCGATTGTTGACGCCCGGCTCCTCCTCCGTCATGTAGTTCCAATCACAGGTTGTTTTGAACAGCCTGGAGAAGGCAAGGGGAATGGAGATTTCCCGCCTGTCATCCGGCCCGCCTGCTTCGAGCAATAGTACGCTGGTCGCCGCATCTTCACTGAGGCGGTTTGCCAGGACGCAGCCGGCAGTTCCTGCACCTACGACGATGTAATCGTACATGAGAAGCTCCTTCTTCTCTCGCCCGCGAGCGACCCGCATAACGCGGGGTCCAGGGGGCCTTTGCCCCCCCTGGCGGGGGCATGGGGGTGTCCCCCAAAAACTCCCTTTTCTCTTTTTCTCCTCTGTTGCAGAGAAGAGAGAGGACTTTGCAACAGCTGTGATACATCATCGTTATAACATTGACGTTACAACGGAAATGTGTTATCCTTATTATGGATACAAGAATAGCATAACTTTAAAATGAAGAGGTTTCAAGAGTGGTTCGCTTGCGCATCAAAGACCTGGCCGAGCAGCGGCACCTGAACCGCTCGCAATTGCAGATTAAAGCCGGCATCACCATGCCGATGCTGAACAGGTACTGGAACAACCAGACCGAATCGGTCAATCTGGCCGCGCTGGGAAAAATTGCAAAGGCGCTCGGCATCAGTGTACGCGAGTTATTCGCAGATAATGAGGAGAAAAAATGAAAAGACATTTCCACCTGTTTAAACAGGATAACATATCAGAGAAGCAGACTACTGGTCACGAGAGAGAACAGCAGGAACCAGAGAAACAGAAGGAGCTAAAAAAGATCGTCAGGCGTCAGAGTCACTGGATACCGCTCCCGTCGCGCGAACGCCCCTGGTTCAGCGGGTGCAGCGGCTGGGTGACATACAAGTGGTACAAAAACGAGTACCGTCCCTGGTAGCCCGGCTGCCTGACTGATGATGCTGGACGATCCAGACAGATCTGCCTGGATCGTCCTTTTCAATCAATCTTCAGAACCAGCTTGCCAAAATTTTTGTTCTCTTCCAGCACGGCATGGGCAGCGGCGATCTCATGCAGGGGGTAGATGTGTTCGACGACAGGAACAACTTTGCCGCTTGCCAGCAGCGGCAATACCTGCGTGGCAAAGCGGCGCGTGACTGCTATCTTCTCTTCCAGTGTACGGGAGCGCAGGGTCGAAGCACGAATCTGAATGCGCTTAGCCATCACCTGTGCCAGATTCACCTGGGCCTGCGCACCGCCCAGTGTTGCCAGGACCACCAGGCGGCCCCACATGGCTAAGACATCGAGATTCTGCGCCATATAGGCTGCCCCCACGAAGTCAAGCACCATATGCACGCCCTGACCGTTCGTGAGTCGCTTCACTTCCCCGGCAAAATCCTGGCTGGCCAGGCCCACATCCAGACCGAGCTGCTTTGCTCTTTCTAACTTTGCAGGTGTGCGCGACGTGCCGAAGACTGTCGCGCCAGCGGCATGCGCCAGTTGTACGGCAGCCGTCCCAACGCCGCTGCCAACAGCATGAATCAGGACGCGCTCGCCCATTTGCAGGCCGCCCTGAGTAAACAGAGCATCGTGGGCAGTCATAAATACCTCAGGGATTGCCGCCGCCTGCACATAATTCAGGTTGGCAGGGATTTCTACCAGGAGATCCTCACGTGTCAGCAAATACTCAGCCTGCCCCCCACCGCCAACAATACCCATGACGCGCTGTCCCGGCTGCCAGCGGCGCACCAGCGGCCCTACTGCGTCAACTTCGCCAGCGAACTCCAGCCCCGGAATATCTGAAGGCTCGCCCGGCGGAGCAGGATAGTTGCCCCGGCGCTGGCTGAGATCCGAGCGATTCAGCCCGGCGGCATGCACGCGCACTCGTACCTGGTCTCCCACCGGCTGCGGCATCTCAACTTCACGGATCGCCAGCACTTCCGGTCCCCCCACTCCGGTAATCACTACCGCTTGCATAATATCCCCCTTTGACTCTACAAAAATGGTTTTTCAGTGCTGCTTTCTATTCTACGATATCGCCGTCATAACCATTCCTGATCAGGTCGCACCGGTAAAAAAAGCCTGCACGGAAAAGTCCGTACAGGCTCACGCGACAAGTGCGCCACGTCCACCAAAGAAAAAGTAGCAGGCAATTAATCCTGCCTGACAGCCGCCAGGTCGATCTCGATCCTGACCTCCTCGCTGACCAGCACTCCGCCGGTCTCCAATGCCTGGTTATAAGTTAACCCCCAGTCCTTGCGATTGATTTTCGCTGTTGCGCTCAGCCCGGCCTTCTGACGGCCATAGGGATCTCTATGCTGACCAAAATATTCAGCAGTAAAGACGACGGGCTTTGTCACCCCATGCATCGTCAGATCACCGAGCACCCTGTACTCATTCCCGCCAGTACGCTCGACTTTCGTGCTTTTGAAAGTCAGTACGGGATACTTCTCAACATCAAAGAAATCAGGCGAACGCAGGTGCGCATCCCGATTGGGGTCCCGCGTATCAACACTGGCTGTGTCTACCTGCGCCTCAATCCACGAGTTCTCAGGTTGCGCTTCGTCAATGTCAAGCTTGCCACTCAACACCTTGAATTGCCCCTTCACGGTGCTGACCATCACATGCCGGACAGCAAACGTGACTTGCGAGTGCGTCGCGTCAATCACCCAGACCATAGGACTTCCCCCTTTCAAAAATTACTATTATTAAGTTAGTAACTAACCTGACTATAGACTGAATATAACTTATGAACTCTACTTTGTCAAGTATCTAATATTTGTTTAGTGCTTTTTCAAAAAGTGAGGAGAAAGGAGCCTCGCCGACCCCCGATCAAACGGGGCAAACGAGGGCATGATATAATTGTTCTAGCAGCACAGTAGAGACAGAGGATAGCAGCTTGTTTACGCTCAACGATATCCTGCAAAGCACCGAGGCGCAGCTTCACGGCAGCATCACGCCTGAACCGGAGATGACCTTCCGCGCAGCGCGCCATGACAGTCGCCAGGTTGAAGTGGGAGATCTATTTGTTGCCCTCAAAGGCGTGGCAGCCGATGGTCACGATTTTATAGCAGCCGCCGCACGCGCTGGCGCACTGGCCGCGCTCTGTGCCAGACCCGCCGGGAATGTACCACCCGGCTTTTTGCAAATCGTCGTCCCCGACGTTCTCAAGGCCCTGCACGCTACCGCGCATACGCGGGTTCAGCGCCAACCGGAGACCACTCTCATCGGCATTACCGGCAGCAACGGCAAAACCAGCACCAAAGATGCGGTTGCCGCCGTGCTCAGCCGCAAGGCTCCCACACTCAAAACCTACGCATCGTATAACCATGAAATCGGTTACCCCCAGACGTTGCTGCGCCTGGAGCCGCAGCACCGCTATGCCGTGCTGGAGATGGGAGCGCAGTGGGTCGGCGAACTGACCTGGCTCTGCGAGTCGGTGGCGTGTCCGCACTGGGCGATGGTCACGAGTGTCGGCGCGGCGCATCTTGCGCTGTTTGGCTCGCAGGAACGGGTTGTGCTCGCCAAGTCCGAGCTGGTCAAAGCACTTGCCCCTGCCGGTATCGCGTTCCTCAATTATGACGATAGCAATGTACGAGGGATGGCGGAGCAGACGCGCGCGCATGTTGTGTATTACGGGCGGGGAGAAGGTGCCGAGGTACAGGCTGTCGATATCGGTGGTGATATGCTAGCAGGCCGCAGCTTTACCCTGTGCTATCATGGCGCCCGGCAGTGTGTACAATTACGCCTGCCGGGCGAGCATGGCGTCACTATCGCGCTGGCGGCGGCAGCGGTCGGCTTCGCGGCGGATATGGAGATAGAGGAGATCGCGCCTGTGCTGGAAAGTCTCGCGCCGGTGCGCGGGCGCGGCGAGATCAAGGCAGGTCCCAACGGCAGTACGCTCATCGACGACACCTACAACGCAAATCGCCATTCAATCCTGACCATCGTGCGCGCCATGCGTGAGAGTACACTGGCGACAGGCAAACGCTGGGCTGTGCTCGGCGATATCTTCGAGCTGGGATCTTACGCGCCCGCCGAGCATCGCGCCGTTGGCGAAGCTCTGGCCGGCTCCGTTGACTATCTTGTCGCGCTTGGCGAGCAGGCGCGCTTTTACGTTGAAGGCGCGCTAGCAGCAGGCATGCCCGCGCAGCAAGCGTATTACTTTAGCGCCAACGTCAACAACCCTGCCGAACTCACCGCCGCTAAACGAGCCGTTGCCGACCTGCTGCTGCATGAAATTCGGCCCGGCGATCTTGTCCTGGTCAAAGGTTCGCGCGGCATGTACATGGAGACACTGCTGGATCTATTGCACGCACCTGAGAGAAAGGATAACGAGAGTGGGAGATAAAGAACAGAAGAAGTTGCGCCTGGGCCTGATTTTCGGCGGTCGTTCGGGCGAGCACGAAGTTTCGCTGGCCTCGGCCCAGGCTATTATGCAAAATCTGGACCGCGAAAAATATGAAATCGTCCCTATTTATATCACTAGAACCGGCGCCTGGCTGCTCGGTCCTGATCCCGCACAACTGCTGACATCAGGAGAACACACGACATCGGCGAGCCAGCAGGCCAGCACCGCCGTGACGCTCGATCCGACCGCGCACCGCCTGGTCCCGCTGCACAGCCACGAACAGCCGGGGGCGGGGAGCACAGGGGCTGCACTGGATGTCGTATTTCCGGTGCTGCACGGTCCTTACGGCGAGGATGGCACGCTGCAAGGTCTGCTGGAGATGGCGAACGTGCCATATGTAGGCAATGGTGTGCTTGGTTCGGCGCTCGGCATGGACAAGGAAAAGATGAAGATGATCTTCCAGCAGGTCGGTCTGCCCGTCGGCGATTACCTGGTCTACCGGCGCAGCGAATGGGAGCGCGAGCCGGAGCGCATTCTGGATGCCGTTGAAGAGCGCCTGGGATATCCCTGCTTTGTCAAACCCGTCAATCTGGGATCGAGCGTGGGCGTCAGCAAGGCGCATGACCGCTCAGAACTGGAGCACGCCTTGCACATTGCAGCCGAATATGACCGCAAAATCATCATTGAACGCACCATTAATTGCCGCGAACTGGAGTGCGCCGTGCTCGGTAATGACGAGCCGGTTGCCTCGGTGGTCGGCGAAGTGATCCCCAGTAACGAGTTCTACGACTATAACGCCAAGTATATCGACAACCGCTCGCAGGTAATCATTCCCGCCGACATTCCCCACACAACGGCAGAAGAGACACGGCGCATGGCCTTGCAGGCATTTACCGCGCTCGATTTGAGCGGCCTGGCCCGCATCGACTTCTTTCTGGAGAAGGAGAGCGGTAAGCTTTATATCAACGAGGTCAATACGCTGCCCGGCTTCACACAGATCAGCATGTACTCTAAACTGTGGACGGCGAGCGGCCTGCCTTACCGAGAACTGCTGGACCGCCTGATTGAGCTGGGCCTGCAACGCTACGCAGACCGCCAGCGCAACCGCGTCAGCCGCTAAAGGGTCCAGGGGTGTTCTGTTTTCAGGTGTAGATTCTTAGCTTCCAGGGTATTCGCGCCGGGAGGCCAGGGCGGATCAGGCACCAGGGCGACCGCGAGAGTCGCCCCTACTATATACGACATACGACGCACCTTTTTCTTCTTTTTCCAGATACTCAATGGAAGGTTATCCAGATCGAGAGACAGACACACAGAATTCACAGCACTAATTGCGATACCAGAACTGATCCCAGGCTTGCCAGAACGTATCGGCAGTGGAACTGACGGTACGCGGTCCCTCGATGACGACGCCATTTCTGCCTTTGAAGTCGTTCGCGCGTTCGGGGGTCGCCAGCTCTACTCTGAACGTGACCGGAGCCGTAAATTTCAGTGGTTCGGGCCAGGGACGCGAACTGAGCGCCTGAGCCACGCCCATCTCGATCAACGAGCAGGCATCCCTCGGCGCCAGGTTGCTGGCCGAGAAGCGGCCCAGACCCTTTTTCACTGCAACAGCGACAACGTCCTCTCCAAGCAGCGTTTTGACTTCACGGCAAGTAGCCTCATCACCCGCCACGAAAATCGCCGGCACATTCCAGCAACCGGCAATCGCGGCGAGGATGCCGCTTTCCCCGACCAGCACATCGTTAATACGTGCATTATACCAGGCTTCCGATGAGACCGTGTGGCTGAGCACCCCATCAGGCGTGCCGGCCATCGCATGCGCTCCAACAAAGAGGATCGCGTCGCAGCCCTGCTCGAACGCCTCGATGTAGCGTCCCCAGGGATAGCCGAAGACATACTGCGCCCCCGATTCAAGCCGTTCGGGAATAAAGCTTTTGAAATTGTACGCGCCGCCCGCTCCGTGACAATCGACGACGATCACATCGCTGACCCCGGCAGCCCGTGCGCCCCGCACCGCAGCATTCACCTCGTCGGTGTAGAGCCGGCGGCCCTCTTCATAGAGCCTGGCTCCCCCTGTCACCTGCTCCCAGGTTTAGATACAGGATACGCCCTCCATATCACAAAAAATAACAACACGCATTACTCCCTCCATTTACAATACTTTTTTTGAATGAATAGGATTAATTATATTTTTCTGGTTTTCGCTGTTCGTTTTTTCATTTTTACGACGGGTGGTTCATATTCTCGATAGATCTTCTTGCCCACGATCCAGCCGCCAATGCCGCCGGCGACAGCCCCAAGCAGGGCTACCGGCAGCGTAGCCGCGCCGAGATAGCCGCCGTTTGCCAGCGCGAGCGAGACGCCGGTGATCAACAGCATGGTCAGCAGCAGTCCTACAACGGTACCGAGGCAGCAGCCGAGCGGGCCGCCATTGGCCTCTCTCTCTTCAGGCGGCACCTGTGGCAGGGTAGAAACAGGGTAGAACTCCTCTTCCTGTCCTGTTTCCTGCACTTGCAAAGGCGGCAAAGGATAAGGTGATGCTTCTTCGGAAGACGCTTTCTCCTGCTGGATCGACTCTTCCCACTGCTGGTCTGGAGCAGATGGCGCAGCATGCTCCGTACGCTCTGTATGATTAGTGTTGGATGATTCCTGTGCTGCATGATTAGTGTTGGATGATTCCTGTGCTGCGTCTTCGTTGAACGAATCTGATGGTAGTGACACGACCGCGTAATCCTTTGTTAGAACGTTCCAAACTGCCGATCTCCGGCATCGCCCAGGCCGGGAACGATATAGCCATAGTCATCCAGTACATCGTCGAGGGCGGCGATGTAGATGTCGATGTCGGGATGGGCTTCGGCCAGCTTCAGCAGACCATAGGGGGCCGCGATGATGCCGACGTAGCAGAGACGCGGTACGCCGCGTCTCTTGAGAATATTGATCGCGTCGATGGCGGAGCCACCGGTTGCCAGCATCGGATCGACGGCGTAGCAGACCTGGAGATCGACTTTGTGCGGCAACTGATTGTAGTATTCCAGAGCGCGCAGCGTGCGCTCATCGCGCCGCAGGCCGAGATGCCAGACCTGCACATCGGGAATGACCTCGCGGAATCCTTCGGCCAGCCCCAGGCCGGCGCGTAGAATCGGCGTCACGCCAATGCCCCCGGCCAGCCGGTGGCCTTGCGTCGTCTTGAGCGGCGTCTCGATGGTGCGCGGCTCTAGCGCCAGTGTGGCGGTCGCCTCGTAGGCCAGCAGAGCGCCGATCTCCTTCACCAGTTGATAGAATTCGGGACACGACGTCGTTTTGTCGCGCAGCCTGGTCAGCTTATGCGCCATGACTGGATGGGCGGAGATGTGAATGCGCGGCAGCTTGAGCACATCCTCGCGCCTGGGCTGCGCCACACCTTGCATCGGCAGCCTGAACCGTTCGCCCTGAATATTGATATTTACCATTGCCTGTTTATTCCTCGCATAGACCGACTGATCTTTCTTATTATAAACGAACGGGGAAGAGCACGGTCATTTGCGGGTCCTATGCGGGGCTTTTCAATTTCCGAGGCAAGGCGGGAGCGTCCATGCGTGTTATTCGGTCAGTCTCGCTACTGTGGCGCGAGCATCCTCCTCGTTCCCCATTTTCTCGTCAAGGATAAGACATCCCTCATCAATATGCCTGTTTCCATGTTTTTCCCCCATCTTCTGTTTTGAGCAGAATACCCGGTTCCCTGGGCAGGCTAGAATCAAGGACAGTACCATCGGAAATTACATAGTTATTTCCTAATGCCCAGCCGACCTGCGATGAGACAAAGCTAATATTGTTTAATACGGCGAAATCAGTCAGTGGCGTTATAGTCTGCCAGTACCGCCCCTCATCCTGCGTAACATGAAGAATTGTCCTGGCCTGATCAGGACCCGAAGACAGTCTGGTAATTTCTGTCACAACCCAGTATCCCTGAGCAGAGAAAGAGAACTCCTCTGAAGCAAGCCGTTCATCATAGTCAATGGAGGTGTGTAACGGAGAGGTAGGCTGCCAGGTCCTTCCCCTATCATGTGTCACATACAGTACAACGTATGAGTGGGAGGGATCATCACTCCGATGAAAAGTTGTTGGAAGCACGCCATCCACCTGCGTCAGGAACACTGGAGGAAAAATCGCAAAAGGAGAGAGCCTGGGAGGAAGCGCAAGCTGCTGCTGTTGCCAGCTTTGTCCTCCATCACGAGTGACATAGAGCAACAATGTCTTGTTATTCCTGCTGGTACTCATTGGAGGATTCGTACCTACCGACCAGCCAGTGGAAGAGTCCAGGAAGACACCACCCAGAATGGCGAAACCGTTACCCTCAAAGTGTGCCAGGTTGGGGGAGAGGATCTTTTGCCATGTCTGGCCACCATCCATTGTGTGGAGAAAAAGAGCAGGAGGCAAATCCGGCTTAGCTGTTGTGAGATAGATCCAGCATTCCTGACTGCTTACAGCACTGATCTGTCCGGTAGCTACACTGCTTCCTGGATAATCTGGCAGTTCACTACTCTGTTGCCAGGTTTTTCCACCGTCGCTGGTATGAAATGCATAGGCATGCTGACCTGTCTTATCCCGGCTGACAGACCAGGCCACAGTATCCGAAAGGAAGACAGTCAGGCGAGGCTCCGCCCGAACGGGAGAATCTGATAAAGCATCCGTTCCTGGCAGTGACACATTTTGCCAGTGTGTTCCACCATCATAGCTACGCAGAATCTCTCCATTACGAATGGCCCATCCCGTCGTCGCACTGGTCATACGGATAGTCGAAAGCGGTGTAGATGGTGTGAGTACAATCGAAGGGCGTTGCAATACAGTGCTTGTGCGCATAAAATTGAACGTTAGTATCAGCGAACCGACTAGCAACGCAACAACCAGAACCGCCGCAATACTTCCAAGACGAAGACGCCACTTACTCCGCTTTGCTGATTTGCCATAGAGTTGCTCCGATTGGCTCTGCTGACTGCACACGGCGTCGGCCAATGCTGTGTCCTGCTGCTGAAGCACAAGCTCCTGTAAGATTGTATCTGCAAGCGAACCATACTGAGAATGTTCCTTCGACGTCTCAGCACTTTGGGAGACACCCACTGTCAAACTCTCGAACAACCCATGAAAATCCCTGATTGTCTTTAATTGCCGCTGGCATTCTGCACAGCGAAGAAGATGCTGCTCAACAACCAGTTCCTCATGCAGATCTAGCTCGTTTGTAGAGTAGGCATCCAGTAACTCAACAACTCGCTCATGGTCTTTAAAAAATGAGGCATTACCTGCTACCCAATAATGATTCTCACTCATAGCGACACCTCCGTATCCAGGTTCCTATAAGCTGTTCGTAACGCGACAATCCCGCGAGATACTCGTTTACGAACAGCTTCTTCCGTTAATCCAAGAGCAACTGCAATCTCTTTATATCGCTCTTTCAATACAAATCTTAATATTAGACATATTGCCTCTTCTTTAGGAAGATTACTCAGCGATTCACGAAGCAATTCGCGGGTGATATACTGATTTTCCAAAACTGAGAGAGAAGTATTGGAATCAACAGGTACAGTTATTTGTTGGCAAGATCCTGGTGAAAGGATCTCGTGCAAGGCGCGCGGCCTCTTGGTAAGTTCTCTTTTAAGAAAGTTATATGCATGGTTAGTGGCAATACGATATAACCAGGGCGCAAGCAAACGTCGAACTTTGGGTTGTGATGCTTCCTGCTGATTTTCCTCTTTTTGAGAGAACGATTCTGTGTGCTGCGGCGGATGCCAACGAGGAAGTGCATAAAAGGCTGTAATAAATGTTTCTTGCACTATATCTTGCGCGTATCCCCTATCTCCTAACAGATAAGTCAAGTATGTCAGCAATTCAGACTCATAGAGTAGCACTAGACGGCGAAACGCTTCATGATCTCCTTGTATTGTCTGAAGCACCAGTGTTAGCTCATCCGTTCCTTTCTCGTTATATCTTGTCATATCAGGCTAAGCCTCTTTCCACCAGGAGCTATGATATATGTGTCACCCGGTCCATTTAAATCCTCCTACTATTGACATTCCTGTAAAAAACTAAAGGGGAAAGCCAGCATGAGCGAAGCACTGGCACAGACTGGTTTTGCGATGCCTGAGCCGTTCTTTGGCATGGATCAGCGCAGTCCGAAGTTGCACGAGATCGGCAGCACAAAGGTTTTTGAGTTCGCGCCGCTTGAGCAGATTCCACACCCCTTCCTGTGGATTCAACTCAGGCGCATAGGCAGGCAAGCGTTCCAGATGAATGCGTGGAGCTCCCCCAGCGCTCAAAAAGTTTTTGATGACGTTCGAGCGATGAATGGGCGCGCCGTCCCAGATGACCAGCAACTTCCCAGGGATCTTGCGCAGAAGCAGTTGCAAAAAGCGCACCACATCTGGCCCCTTGTACGAGTGATCCTGTATCTGCATGAGAAGCCGTCCATCTGGAGTCAGTCCGCCGATGACCGACAGGTGATCGCGGGTCAGCGGAACCGTCAAGATGGGCGTCTGACCCACGGGGGCATAGGTGCGCACGACCATGGGCAAGAGATAAAACGCCGACTCGTCTACGAAGACGATGGTACGCGCTTCTTCTTCAGCCTTTTTTTAACCCGGCTACTCGTTGCTCGCGCCACGTCTGGATGGCTTGCGCATCTTGTTGGCTGGCTCGGTTTTCCGGTTTCTGGACACTGTGCTTGATCGCGTCGAGGAGACGACTGCAATGGGTCGGATGATAGCTCACCCCAAACTCGCGCTTGATGACCAGTGCCACCCGCGCGGCAGTCCAGACCTGGCCCTGGAACCCGTAGGCTTCGGCTCCCTTGGCCAACAGCGCAGGCACCTGCGTGCGCTGCTCCGGCGTCAGCTTGGGCGGCGCACCCGGCGAGGGGTGATGGCGCAAGGCTTCCGGCCCTTGTGCTTTTCCACGGCTGATCCATTGACTGACGGCCCCTTCCGTGACTCCCAGGGCTTCGGCGATCTTTCTCTGGGACCAGCCTTGCTTGTACAATTCCCAGGCGCGCAGCCGTCGGCCCTCGCGCCAATCTTTCGGCAGAGGTGTGGATGTTTTCATTCCTCCTTTCACCGGCTCTTATGCCACAAACTTTAGACCTTTAAGCGGAGATCAATAATTACATAACAACAGAAAATGGCAAAAGCGGACAAAAAAAGTGGAGGTACTACCGGACATACTTTTTCTCAGCCGGGAGAAAACACGAAGCATTGCCAGCGCGCTGTTCTCATGCTATGCTAGTCTGCGTATTACCGAGTGGGATCATAGTTCTATGGTAATCGGTGTCTGTGAAATGACCATCCACCTGCCGGCCTGTCACTCGCTCAAAGAGAAGCGGCAGGTGATCAAATCAGTGACGGCGCGCGTGCGCAACCAGTTTGAAGTCGCCATCGCCGAAGTCGAGAACAACGACCGCTGGCAGATTGCCACACTCGGCATCAGCTACGTCTCCAATGACAGTCAGCACGCCAGCGATGTGCTTGAGCGCGTGCAGCGTTATATTGAAGAGATTCGCCCGGACCTGCTGATCACTCAGGTGGAAACAGAAGCGATTCACTGGTAATTGATATATTGAGAGAAGATATGCTGAAAACGCCGGATACATCAGATACGTCTCGACCTGGCCCGCCGGATTCGCTCTATGTGCTTGGTGTGCGCGTAGATCGTCTGACACAGCAGCAGGCCGTTGAGCGCATCGAGCAGATGATTGCCAATTACCGCGTTGGCAGCGAGCGGGCCGTGTGCCGGCAGGTCGTCACTGTCAATCCTGAGTTTGTCATGGCCGCGCAGCGCAACGCCGCGTTCCGCGAGTGTATCAACCGGGCGGCGCTGGTGGTGCCTGACGGCATAGGCATCGTCTGGGCCGCGCGTTTTCTAGGCGCGCCCACGCCGGAACGTGTGACCGGCACGGATATGCTGCCCGCCCTCGCCCGGCGCTGCGCGGCCAGAGGCTATAGCCTGTATCTGCTCGGCGCCGCCCCCGGCGTGGCCGAAGCTGCCGGGACGCGCTTACAGGAGATGGCACCGGGCCTGCGCATCGCCGGGACCTTTTCCGGTTCGCCGGCTCCCGCAGAAGAAGAGGATATCATCGAACGGGTACGCGCCGCCCAGGCCGACGTGCTCTGTGTCGCTTATGGCGCTCCCGCTCAGGAGCTATGGATCTCTCGCAATCTTGCGCGGCTGCCGGTTGCAGTGGCAATGGGCGTTGGCGGCGCCTTTGATTTTCTCGCCGGACGTCAGAAGCGCGCGCCGCGACCAATGCAGCGTATGGGCTTGGAATGGCTCTACCGCCTCTACCGCGAACCCTGGCGCTGGCGGCGCATGCTGGCGCTGCCGCAATTTGCTCTGCAAGTTTTTTTGAAAGGGCGCAGAAATTTATGACATTTGATGCATCTGATTCAGCTCTCTCTTCCAATCAAAATACGCTCTCTGCGGCGCGTTTGCGCTCAATTATCGGTAACTTCAAAAACAAACGTATGCTTGTCATCGGCGACATGGTGGCCGACGAATATCTGATTGGCCGGCCCACGCGCATCTCACGTGAAGCGCCTGTACTGATACTGGAGCTTGACCAGGAACGCATCATCCCCGGTGGTGCGGCCAATGTGGCCGTGAATGCGCGCTCGCTTGGCGCCGAGGTGCTCCTGGCCGGCGTGGTAGGAGACGATGCCGCTGGCCGCAGCCTGCGTAGTGCTGTCGCAGAACTGGGCATGCAGCAGAAAGGTCTTTACACAGATACCACGCGCCCGACATCGACGAAAACGCGCGTCATGGCCGGCAGTACACAGCTTGTACGCCAGCACATCGTGCGCATTGATCGCGTCGATACATCCGAGGTAGGCGAGCCGTACAAAGGTCAGATCATCGACTACGTGAAACAGGTCATTCCCTCTGTAGATGTCGTGATGCTTTCCGACTATGAAAACGGGCTGATCAGTCCTGCCATCATCGAGACGAGCATCTCCCTGGCGCGCGAACTGCACAAAGTCATCGTCGTGGACTCGCATGGCTCGCTCTTCCGCTTCCAGGGCGTGACGGCGCTCACACCCAACCAGCCAGAGGCCGAACTCACGTTGCACACGACAATTCGCACAATGGACGAGTTGAACGAAGCAGGACAACGCCTGCTCGAAGGCTGCCACACGCAGGGCGTGCTGATCACGCGCGGCGGCGAAGGCATGAGCCTGTTTGAATCCGGCAAGCCGCCACTCCATCTTCCTATTCATCGTCTACCACAGGCTAGCGAGATCGTTGATACAAATGGAGCCGGCGATACGGTCGCTGCAACCTTCGCACTGGCACTGGTTGGCGGAGCGAGCATGGCCGAAGCGGCGCACCTGTCGAATGCAGCGGCGGCGCTGGTTGTGCGACGCCTGGGCTGCGCCAGCAACACACCAGAAGAATTGATGAGCCTGTTTGATGAGTAAAAAATGTGACGATACACGACAAAAGATTCTCGCGCGCGCTGAACTGGCCGGCGAAGTGCAACGCCGCCAGCAGGCTGGCGAACGAGCAGTTTTCACCAACGGCTGCTTCGATCTGCTACACCTGGGACATGTACGTTATCTATGGCAGGCGCGCAATCTTGGCGACTTTCTGGTGCTTGGCCTGAACAGCGACGAGAGCACCCGCCACCTGAAGGGACCGGGGCGGCCCCTGGTGCCGGAGATGGAGCGCGCCGAGATCCTGGCCGCGCTGGCGTGCGTCGATTACGTGACCATTTTTGCCGAACCGACGGCCAGCGCGCTGCTGGAACTCTTGCAGCCAGCCATTTACGTCAAAGGCGGCGATTATGCCAGCACACAGGGCAATGAACCTGATAGTAGCCGCTTGCCCGAAGCGAAAACCGTGCGGGCTTACGGCGGCCTTGTGCGCCTGATCCCCTACCTGCCACAGCATTCAACAACCGAACTGATCGCGGCTATTAAGCGCCTGTAGTGGTGCAGTCGCTCGATGCACGGGAGATCCAGAAAGGCACCAGCCTTCCTGGGGAGGGTGTCCCCAACTTTTTCTTTCGACAAAGGTCTGTTGAAAAAGCGTCAGGAAGCGCTCTCAAAAATTCTCTTGCCTGGAATTTATCAGCGCGCCATCAGCCCATCAGTCCAGCAGCTATCCAAACCAGGCCACATATGGTATACTCTCAGCAGGAAACCGACCAGGATTGAAAGGAACGTGCTAGATGAGTACATACCCACGCCTGGAAGCACGAATAAGCGCCCAAGAACGCCGACAGACCATTCTCGATGCACGCATCGAAGAATTATCTGAAGACATAACAGCCAGCATCAAACGCCTATCCGATGACATAAGCGCCAGTTTCAAACAACTAGCAGACTACCAGATTAAAACAGAACATCAAATAGATACACACTTTAGCCAGGTTGACACACGCCTTGACCAGATCGAGACTCATCTTGATAAGGTTGACACGCGCCTTGACCAGATTGACACACACTTTAGCCAGGTTGACACACGCCTTGACCAGATCGAGACTCGTCTTAATAAGGTTGACACGCGCCTTGACCAGATTGACACACACTTCAGTCAGGTTGACACGCACCTTGACAATATCGAGACTCGCTTTGATAAGGTTGATACACGCCTTGACCAGATTGACACACACTTTAGCCAGGTTGACACGCACCTTGACAATATCAAGACTCGCTTTAATAAGCTAGAAACATTGCTTATTCAAATCCTTGCACGCCTCCCTGAGCGGCCATCATAGCCCACATAACTCCCAGAACACAGAAGCTCTAGCCCACACTAGCCCACACACCCACTGGAGCTTCTGTCATTCTCGAATGCTTACCAGCCGCCAGAACCAGCCAGCAGCAGAAGGGAAGGGCGAGCCAGTTAAAGAGGTGATAAAAATTTATGCCAAAAGATTCTCTAAAAAAACCATCTTCTCATGAAAAGTCTGCCGCAGAGCACGGCCCGCATACTCACGCCCATGACCATGCAGACGCCGCTCTTCCCACCCGGAAGAGGCGCGAGAAGGGACTACAAGCACCAGGGATGGCGTCGAGGCTGTGCCGATCCCTGGACCGCCCGAAATCAGCACTATTATCGAAGTGGAAGAAGAGCAAGCCGAGCGGCGTGGCGAGGGACGCGAGGTGGTGAGATCGGCCACGCTGGTCATGCTTGGCAATCTGAGCAGCAGCGTGATGGGCTTCCTGCGCCAGTCGGCAGTTGCCGCTAGCGGTACCCAGATATCCAGTTCTTTTTTTGCGGCGCTGGTGCCGGCTCAGACCTTCAACGATTTTCTGGTCAACGGCTCCGTGTCCGGGGCGCTCATTCCGACGTTCAACGACTATGCTGCGCCCGAAAAACGCGAGGAGCTACGCCGCCTGGTGTTCACCATCGTGAATCTCGTCATCCTGATCGTGCTGATTGCTGCTACCGCTTTTCTCTTCATTGCACCCTGGTTCTCGACCACGATCCTGGCAAAAGAGTTCAGTCCTGCTGATCAGGTGCTGGTCACAAATTTTGCCCGCGTGATTTTTTTCTCGCTGCTGGCCCTGGGTCCCTTCGCGGTTTTGCAAGCATCGCTCTACGCGCTCAAAGAGTTTGGCTGGGCGGCCTTTGCCGCCTCTTCCTATCATGTCGGCATTATCATCGGCGCCATCGCCAGCAGTCTACTTGGCGCACGCTATTTCGGTGAACTGGGCCTGGCCTTCGGCGTGATTCTCGGCGCGATTGGCGAGGTTGCGCTGCTCCTGCCGGGCATACATCGCCAGCGTCTCAAATACATGCTGGTGCTTGATCTCAAACATTCTGCATTCCGACGAATTCTCAGACTGTATGCGCCGGTCGCGCTGAGTTTTCTGGTCAGTATGGGACTGATCTTTCTGGATCAGCGACTGGCGTCCAGCACGCCCTGCGTAGCAGGAATCGAGGGCGTCAGGAACTGTCCTGAAGCCAATGTCACGGCGCTACGCCTGGCGACAACGCTGGTCCAGTTCCCCGTTGGACTGGTGGCGGCAGCGCTGGCCTTCGCCGTGCTGCCAACACTCACAACGCATGCACGCGAGCAGCACAGCGAGCGATTTAAGGAGACGTTGATGCTCGGCATGCGCCTGGGACTGCTGTTGATGATCCCGGCTGCCGTCGGACTGATCGTTTTGCGCGTCCCCATCGTCGATCTGCTGTTTCAGCACGGCAAGCACACACCGCAAGATGCTGCTCTGACAGCCATCGCTCTGCAAAATTACGCCTACCAGTTGCCATTTATTGTTATAGATCAGCTCTGCATCAACGCCTTCTATGCAAGAAAAAATACTATTACACCCGTTGTTGTCGGCTTTGTCTGCATTCTCGGCTATCTGGCAGTGGCGCTGCCCTTCTGGAACACGATTGGCATGCCCGCGCTGGCCCTTGCCAACGCGGTGCAGAACTCGCTGCATGGCATCATCCTGCTGATCCTGCTGCGCCTGTCAATTGGCTCAATGCATATCCGCCAGACGGTGCTCGCCATCGGCAAGATTATCGCCGCCACAGCCATCATGGCCGCCGTTGCCTGGGGCTTGCAGGTTGCCTTCTCATATATCAGCCTGTTCAGCCTGAACACGTTTCTCGGCCAGTTGCTCACGGTAGTGCTGGCAGGTGGGATTGCCGCTACTACCTACTTTGCCGCTATTGTGCTGTTCAGGGTTGAGGAAGTGAAGCTGCTCAAAGGCGCGATAATGGCGAAGCTGGGCAGGCGATAAAGCGTGCCATCATCTCGCGTGCTCACCTGCCGCTCGACAGCTTTATTGCTCAGAGTCTCATAGAGATGGCTGGCCTGGCCGGGTGCGATTGGCTGTAGGACCGTTCATTCCAGGTGTGATAGAATCTGACATAGCTATGATGGGTGTAATGCTATATAACAGGCGTTTTTGAGGTATGCAAAAACGCTGGAATATTTTTACTGGCGTAAGTGTTATCCAGTATAGATTTCAGGAGAGAGAGCAGCGATGGAAAAGCGGACAGGAACAGTATACGTCAAACGCAGTTTCCCCGAAATGCTTAAAGGCGGGGTGATCTGCGACGTAGTGAATGCTGAGCAGGCCAGGATTGCCGAGGAGGCCGGTGCAGTCGCAGTCATGGCGCTGGAGCGTGTGCCAGCCGATATCCGGGCGCATGGTGGTGTGGCGCGCATGAGCGACCCTGAACTCATCATCCAGATCAAACAGGCTGTGACCATTCCGGTCATGGCGAAATGCCGCATCGGTCATTTTGTCGAGGCGGAAATTCTCCAGGCCATCGGCGTTGATTGTATTGACGAGTCCGAGGTTTTGACACCTGCGGATGAGCACTTTCACGTCAACAAACATCTTTTCTCTGTGCCGTTTGTCTGCGGAGCGCGCGACCTGGGCGAGGCGCTGCGGCGTATTGGCGAAGGTGCAGCCATGATACGCACCAAAGGCGAGGCCGGCACCGGCAACATCGTCGAGGCCGTCCGCCACATGCGAGCGATCATGGATGGTATTCGCCGCCTGCAAAGCCTGCCAGAAGAAGAGCTGATGACCGAGGCCAAAAATCTTGGCGCGCCATATGAACTGGTCGTCGAGGTTGCGCGCAACGGCAGGCTGCCGGTGGTCAACTTCTCAGCCGGCGGCGTAGCGACGCCCGCTGATGCTGCATTGATGATGCGCCTGGGAGCTGAAGGCATCTTTGTGGGGTCCGGCATTTTCAAGTCCGGCGATCCGTTCAAGCGCGCGAAGGCGATTGTTGAGGCTACCACGCATTTCAGGGATGCGAAGATCATCGCCGAAGTTTCGCGCAATCTGGGCGAGCCGATGGTCGGCATCAACCTGGACGAACTGTCGGAGCAGGATCTTATGGCGCGTCGCGGCTGGTAGCAGAGCAACCGGCAAGCAACAGAGCAAGGACAGAGCAAGAAAAGATGAAAGCGCGTAACCTGAAGCCACGTATTGGCGTATTAGCGTTACAGGGAGATTTCGAGGCACACCTCAAAATGCTGGCGAAGCTGGGAGCGGATGGCATTGCCATCCGTCTTCCAGAACAACTGGCAGAAATACATGGTATAATACTACCGGGTGGTGAAAGTACAACTATCGGCAAATTGATGGTCAAATATCACCTGCAAGAGGCGTTGCTCGAAAAAATACAGGAAGGTGTTCCCGTCTGGGGAACGTGTGCAGGGTTAATCTTACTGGCGAAGGAGACGGATAATGCGCTGGCGGGTCAGCCACTGCTGGCAACCATGAACATCCGTGTCCGTCGTAATGCGTTTGGTAGTCAGCGGGAAAGTTTTGAAACTGATCTCGCGGTGCCTGCGCTGGGAGAAGCGCCATACCACGCAGTCTTTATTCGCGGACCACAGATCGAAGCGGTGGGTCCGGGCGTAGAGGTGTTGGCGGCGCTCGACGATGGCACCATCGTCGCTGTCCGTGAAGGAACCAGCCTGGGTACGGCATTTCACCCGGAGGTGGCAGGAGACCCACGTTTCCACCAATACTTTCTCCGCATAGTACAGAGCGTCAACCGGTAGAGACCTCTTCTCTCCCGCTACACGGACGAAAGCGGCTCTCTACACGAACACGACGCGGGAGCATTGGATGATACGACCGGTCCTGTTTGTGGATTTACCGGGCATCATCTACACTATTGACCGCCGCGCTCGCAGCAGACAGCACGAGATCGCAAATTTTGTGTGCTGGCTGGAGCCGGTAGAGCAAAATGCATCCCCGCCGCCTATCCTGAGAACTCTGCTCCCCCTTAACCCTGCGGCTCGCACCTGGATCTGTGAGGATCACTGGCGCCTGCTGGGCTTTGCCCAGGTACGGGAGAGGCCCCGCCGCCTGGCCTGGGATATGTCCTACCTGGCTTCTATGATTCAATCAGATATCTCCGGTGATGAGATTCTTTCGGCGCTGCTCGAATACACGCTGGAAATGGCGGCCATGCACGGTATTCTCCGTATTTTCGCCAGGGTTGAGGACGAGGTACCGGAGCTGGATCTCTTTCAGCGCAGCGGATTCCAGCGTTATGCCCGCGAACTGACCTATGTGTATGAGCCGCGCGAGGCGGACCCATGTGAAGTAGCTTCGCCTCCGCTCAGGCGCTGGAATCGCCATTACGTGTGGGGACTGCACCAGCTCTATCGCGCCGTTACCCCCCCACGAGTACAGATGGCGGAACTGCTAGAAAACAGCGAAGAATTTGCGAAACTCTCTATCGGCTCACTCAATGCTCTTCCCTCCCCTTTTAACCGGGGCAATGAGAATTATATTAGTGATGCCGGTACTCGTTTAGGTGCGTGGCTGCGACTCAGCCGGGGTCACGGCCCGATCCCGCACCGCATTTCGCTGCTTGTTCACCCGGAGCATGCCGCGCTGGCCGAGCCGCTCCTGCGCTTCGGCATGAGCAGGCTCCTGGAGACAGACGTACGGCGTATCTATTGCCTGGTACGCGAGTACGATATGAGTGTAATCACCGCTCTACGTAACAGTGGATTTGAGCAGACGGCAACCAGAGTTCTGCTGGTGCGACACGTGGCATCCCTTGCCACGAGGCAAAGCACAGTCCCCCTGCTGGAGCAACGAGCGGTCTACGGCTTGAAGGGCCTGGGGACGGTCAATTCTCGCCAAAAAATAATGAGGTGATAAAACTGCCTATGCAACATGTGATCACTGACGATCTGGAGGCTCTACTGGCAACTCTTCCGCCAGATCCACAATGCGGTCAATCGGCTGGAGAACCGAAGCGAACTGCTGGAGATCGTGCTGGACCTCGGACGATTGGCCGAGGGCCGATTCCCTGAAGGGGAGGTGATCCTGAGTACAAACCCCGTGACCTATGCGGACCTGGAATATGTGGTTGAACGCATCGGCGAGTTCGGCGATGATAACCGCGCCGGTATCGAGCGTACACTGCATCGCATCAGCGCCATGCGCAACCGCAAAGGGCGTATCGTTGGCCTGACCTGCCGTATTGGTCGCGCGGTGCCTGGCAGTATTGCCCTGATCCGAGACATTGTTGAACAGGGACAATCCATCTTGATTCTTGGTCGCCCAGGTGTGGGAAAAACCACCCTGCTGCGTGAAGTAGCTCGTTTCCTCGCGGACGAAGCCAATAAACGGGTGGTGGTGGTCGATACATCGAACGAGATTGCCGGCGATGGCGATATCCCCCATCCCGGCATCGGGCGCGCTCGCCGCATGCAAGTAGCGCGCACAGCAGAACAACATGCGGTGATGATTGAGGCAGTGGAAAACCACATGCCGCAGGTCATTGTGATTGATGAGATTGGCACAGAACTGGAAGCCGCCGCTGCCCGCACCATCGCGGAACGCGGTGTACAACTGGTCGCAACGGCTCATGGCAATTCGCTGGGCAACCTGCTCGTCAACCCGACGCTCTCAGATCTGGTCGGTGGCATCCAGACTGTGACGCTCGGTGACGAAGAAGCTCGCCGCCGCCATACCCAGAAGAGCATCCAGGAACGGAAAGCGCCGCCTACCTTCGAGGTGGTCGTGGAACAACAGAGCTGGGATGAGGTCGTGGTCCACCGCGATGTGGCCGAGACGGTAGATAATATGCTGCGTGGCCAGATTATTACCGCCGAGGAGCGCATCCGCGATGAGGAGACAGGCCACGTCAGCCTGCGCCGCATCACAGTCAATGGTATGGAGCTGACTGCCTGGGGCGCCGGCGGGCGCCCGACTCAGGGCTTCACCACCGGCATGTTCGAGCGCCCGGAGCACAACAACGGGAGCCGGGGCCGCGTGCGCAATCTCACACAAAGAACTGGAGCCGAGGGCAACGACCGCACGACTCGCAATCACTATGCGCCGGCACACCTGCCTCCTGCCGTCTCCTCGGTACAGGCACTGGCACCAACAGGAACAGCCCCTGCCGATGTCAGAACACAGGCATCGCTGCTCGCAGCAAACACGGTTCCCGCCGAGGGCATCTACCAGGGCGTCGATGAGCAGTTGTCCCTGCCCGTCTCAATGCCCCGTACGCTGCGCATCTACCCGTTCGGCGTCAACCGCGACCGCCTGGACCAGGCAGCCCGCCAATTACATGTACCCGTTGTGATAACCCGCAGCGAGGACGAGGCCGACGCAGTCATTACGCTGAAGAATTATTATCGCCGCCAGCCTGAGCGCCTGCTACAGGTGGAACAGGAGCGCAAACTGCTGATCATCCTGAAAAGCAACTCCGTCACTCAAATGCAGCACGCACTCGCTCGCATCTTCGATATCCCAGAAGAGAGAGCCAGCGAGGACCAGGCAGAACAAGGAGATTTACAATTCGACGATCCAACGCAACAGGCCCTTCTGGAAGCGGAAGATGCCATCCACCAGGTGCTGAATAAGGGACTGGCGACGGCAGAACTGGCCCCGGCCAATGCCCATATCAGGCGCCTCCAGCACCAGATGGCAACACGCTATAACCTGCTCTCACGCAGCCAGGGCAAGGAGCCAAACCGCCGCGTCAAAATCTTTCGCGCATGATCACCGGAACTTTGCCAGATCCAGACGCGAAAACGGGAGTCCGGGGAAAAGACCACCCCGGACTCCTTTTCCCATTTCCATAACGCCAGCACCGTCCCCGGACAAAAAATCACTTATACTCCCTTGCGTTCAGATGGGCAAGATGCGCCAGCATCTTGCCAGTCCCGCCGGTGGCGGGACGGATCTCGAACGGCTATCAAGATTTCATACCAAGTTGCTTCTCTGGAAGCAACTTGGTATTAGATGAGAAACTCCCTATGCTGAGCAGCAAAGGCTTGCAGAAGATACGATCTGAACTCTTTATATTGTGTTTCGCCAAGAAAATGCAAATCTCTCATCAATGCCAATAAAGTGATAATTTGAGCAACTATTAGCGCATTGGTGATAATCGTTCGCATCTTTTCATCCTCGATAGATAAAGTCGCATCTACAGCAGATGTGCGATGTAGAAGCATGTGTTGTACCGATTCGTAGAAGTTATCGGAAATTCTGTCCTGTAGATCTTGTATGGCTTGCAGAAAACTTTTGTCCTGCATGGATCGTTCTCCTGGATAAACACGCACATAGAGAGACCAGAACCCGCTTGTGTAACAGGGGATCTCAAAGGTATAACAAGAAAATAGTCATCTTTGTTTTTGATGCTCTGAATACCTTAGCCGTCGAAGAAAAGGCGGGGAGCAGATTCAAAACTTCTATCTATTATAGCAGGTACACCGTCTTAAAGGAAGCTCTGTTTCTCGTCAACGCTGACGGCTACAATGACCCTCAACCTGACCCCATCAACGATTTCTTTCCCCAGAATACACCAGGACCAATTGGCTATACGGGTTGTTTCTTCTCCAGGGCCTTTCAGTCTTCTTTCTCTCCTCTCTCAATGGAGAAAAACAGGAAAAAGAGTGTTTCGGAGACATCCCCGCGCCCCGCCAGGGGACTTTGCCCCCTGGCCCTCCTTCTTTTCTATAAATAAAGAAGTGATGTGATTTTTTACGCACTCTCTATAATGATGAAGAGAGACAAATAAGGGTGCTCAATTCTGGCCCTATCTGAATTGGCAGTTGTTCTCTCATAGATCACGTTACTATGCACATCTACAATAGCCATCTCGAAAGGAGACTTTTATGCCTGCTACGACACGAGAACAGATGCGTGAGCGTGGTGGTGTGGAGCGTCCCATTGAGGAAATGCCACTTCTGCTAGCTACCCTTTTCGCGCGCCGTGAAGAGCGTGAAGAGCGCTTTGCTGATGGTATTTCCCCGATTCTGTTGGCCACGATCTTCGCGCGCCGTGAAGGGGGCGAGGAGTCGGAAAAGCAGATTTCTCCCCTGCTGCTGGCATCTCTCATCAGCCGCCGCGAGGAGCGTGTACGTCCTACCGAAGGTATCCATCCACTGCTGCTGGCCGCACTGATGAGCCGCCGCGAGGAACAGGAGAAGCAGATCTCTCCCCTGCTGCTGGCATCTCTCATCAGCCGCCGCGAGGAGCGCGAACGCCCTGTTGAAGGCATCTACCCGCTGCTGGTGGCCGCGCTGATGAGCCGCCGTGAGGAGTGGGGAGAGCAGATCCGCCCGATTGTGCTGGCAGCTTTGATGGGTCGTCGTGAGGAGTGGGAAGAGCGCAAAGAGGGTATCCAGCCGCTCGTGCTGGCAGCTCTGATGAGCCGCCACGAGGAGCGCGAGAAGGAAACGGTGTAATACCGAGACCCGGCGCTTTTCATTGTAGTTGGGATGGCGAGGTCTGCGCATCAAGTATCACCTGGATATTTGTTCCGCAGACCACTACCAGTTCCAGGCCGCTCATTGGACTCCTGCGCTCAAAGGAGTTGGAAGGGAAGCATTATCATGTCAACTAATACTGGACAGGCCACCACCCAGGAACGTATAGATTCTGTAGTCGAAGTGCTTGTGCGAGGGCTGATCGAGTCCGTGTCCCACCCCAAAGCCGGATCTCGGACGGGGGATGCGATCACAGCCGCTCTTGTGGCATCGCTGGTTCCCTCGGCCCGTCCCACGCCAAAGCCATCATCACTGGAAATAGCCATGCTGGCCGAGGCCCTGGCCCCGGCGCTGGCCGAATCTCTTGCTCCCGCGCTGGCCGAGGCTCTCGCTCCCGCGCTTGTGAAGGCTCTGAATAATATCGCTTCGGCAAAGCCCACCGGACAGGAAGCGCCGTCCCAGGAAGGTGCCGAACAGCCTACCGGGCAGGAAGCGTCCCATCAAGAAGCCTCCAACAGGCAGGAATAAGCAGTGGAGACCCCGGCATCGCCCGCCGGGGATCGCCACTCCCCTCGCTGGCGAACCTCAGCACCCTCTCTTTCTCCTTCTGTAACTTCTCGCATTGACAATCTCCGCGCCAGAGCCATATACTGCTGTAGCGCCATGAAAAAACTCAATAGAAAAACGCTCCATGTGGCGATCAGTTTCGCCGCGTTTTTAATGATCGGGGCAAACGATGGCGCTCTCGGCGTCATTCTGCCCAGTATCAGCACACACTATCATGTTGATCACGCGACAGTAGGACTGCTTTTTTTTGCCAGCACTATCGGCTATTTCATCGCCTCATTCGCCAGCGGACCGCTGGCGGTCGGGCTTGGAACACGCAATTTTTTGCTGTTAGCCTCACTGATCTTTCTGCTTGCGACTGGCATTCTTAGCCTGGCGCCGCCGTTTGTTCTCTTGCTGGTGGCCGCGCTCCTGCTTGGCTCCGGCATTGCCTTAATTGATGCGGGCCTCAATGCTTATATAGCCGGCCTGCCGCACAATACGGCGCTGCTCAATTATCTGCACGCTTTCTACGGTGCGGGAGCATGGCTGGGACCGGTCGTAGCATCGGGCCTGCTGGCGTTGCAGTTTACATGGAACAACGTCTACCTGGTGTGGGGCGGTATGAGCCTGCTCCTGCTGTTCAGTATTGCCCCGGTATTCGAGAGCCGCACGCCGGCGCAGGCCAGGGAGGCGAAGCAAGAAGGGAATTTGCTGGCGATAACACTCAGGCATCGCGCTGTCTGGCTGGCGGCCTTCTTCCTGCTGGTCTATGTCGGCTCGGAAGTCTCGCTCGGAAACTGGAGTTATAGTTTTCTGACGGAGGAGCGACGGGGAGCCGCGCTGATCTCAGGCTGGATGGTGAGCGGGTACTGGTTCGGGCTGACGCTGGGTCGCCTGGTGCTCGGCAGGGTGGGTCAGGCAATCGGGAACAGGCAACTGATCCAGATCTGCCTGGGAGGCGTCGTTGCCGGGCTGCTGCTAGTCTGGCTGTTCCCGCAGCAGCCAGTAGAGGCCCTGGGATTGTGGCTCACCGGTTTTTGCCTGGGACCACTTTTTCCGACCACCATTGCGCTGATGTCAACGCTGGTATCATCGCGCATTCTGCCTGGCGCGGTCGGCTTTATGACCAGTCTGGGTAGCATGGGAGGCGCGCTCTTCCCCTGGCTGGCGGGCAATCTGGCCCAGCATATCGGACTATGGTCACTGCTGCCATACATAATCGCGCTCTCTGCGGTAATGCTGGCGATCTGGGGACTATTGCAGCGACAACCACGCGTAAACTGCTGAGATAAAATAGAAAGGAAGCGCAATGACATCTGCATTACGTGTAACCGTCTGGAACGAGTATCGTCACGAGCATAGCGATGAACGGGTCAGAGCGATTTATCCCGAAGGGATTCATAGCACCATCGCGGCATCCCTGCGCAATGCGGGCTTCCAGGTGCGTACCGCCACGCTGGATGAGCCTGAGCACGGCCTCACCGACGAAGTGCTTGATACGACCGATGTGCTGACCTGGTGGGGGCATATGGCCCACGATGATGTCAAAGACAGTGTAGTTGAGCGCGTCTATCAGCGGGTGCTGGATGGTATGGGACTGATCGTGCTGCACTCGGCACACTACGCGAAGATTTTCCGGCACCTGATGGGGACAACTTGTGGTTTGAAGTGGCGCGAGGCCAATGATCACGAGCGTCTCTGGGTGGTGGCGCCCGGCCATCCAATCACCGAGGGACTCGGCGAGTATATAGAGCTGGCGCATGAGGAGATGTACGGCGAGCCGTTTGATGTTCCCACGCCGGAAACGCTGGTCTTTGTGAGCTGGTTCAGCGGCGGCGAGATCTTTCGCAGCGGCTGCTGCTATAGCCGGGGCCGGGGCAAAATCTTCTATTTCCGGCCAGGCCATGAAACCATTCCTACGTATCATAATCCGCAGGTACAGCAAGTGATCGCCAACGCGGTGCGCTGGGCTGCACCAACGCCGGGTGCGCAGCGCGTCTTCGGCAATGTGCCGGCGCTTGAACCCTTGTAGAAATAGCCTGCCTGTTAGAAGGAGCATTTAGAGTATGGTCAATGCAAATGCCGAACGCTTTGCGGCAGATCGCTACGAAAATATGGTTTACCGGCGCTGCGGCAATTCTGGCCTGTTACTGCCGGCGATCTCGCTAGGCGCATGGGAAACCTTCGGGGGGTATCGCGGAGAAGAAGTGGCTCGCGCCTGCCTCTACCGCGCATTTGATCTCGGCATTACCCATTTTGATCTTGCGAACAACTATGGCCGGCCCGCCGGCAACGCCGAGACCATCGTCGGCAAAATCCTGCGCGACATGCCGCGTGATGAGTTGATCATCTCGACCAAAGCTGGCTACGCCATGTGGCCCGGTCCCTATGGCGAGTGGCTCTCCAAAAAATACCTGGTTGCCAGCCTGGATCAGTCTCTGAAACGCCTGGGACTCGACTACGTGGATATTTTCTACGCCCACCGCCCCGATCCCCAGACGCCTCTGGAAGAGACAATGGCAGCCCTTGACCTGATTGTGCGCCAGGGCAAGGCGCTCTACGTCGGCGTCAGCAACTTTTCAGGTGCGCACTTTATGCATGCTGTGCAGGTGACACAACGCATGAACCAGTCGCCAATCACGATTCACCAGTCGCGCTATAACCTGCTGGAGCGCCGTATCGAGTACGATTTGCTCGATCACGCGCAGCAGATCGGAACGGGCGTAATTGTCTTCAGTCCCCTGGCCCAGGGCCTGCTGAGCGAGAAGTACCTGGGGGAGAGCGTACCGGAAGATTCACGCGCCGCCGTCTGGTGGGATGAAGAGCAGAGACAGTACATGCTCAGCAGCAAGCGGCTCGACAAAATACGCCGCCTCAATGCTATTGCAAAGGAGCGTGGCCAGACGCTGGCACAGATGGCGATAGCCTGGATTCTACGCCAGGAAGAGGTGACAAGTGTGCTCATCGGCGCTTCAAAGGTGGAGCAGATCGAAGAGAACGTGGCAGCACTGTATAACCCGCTCTTTGACCAGGATGAACTCCGCGCTATTGATGAGATTACGCTGGAACCATTTCAGGAAGATAGCTAGTAAAGTAAGTTTCAGGGAAAGAGAAGAAAGAGACATCCCTGCATTTTCAGCAGTTCGGTCTCTTTTTTAGCAGATATCCGTCGGCCAGGCAGGCGGCCAGCAGAAGGCAGTCCACTATACAGAACAGGATCAGTGAGTGGAAAAGCAGGCCGCAGGCGACCGCAATCAGAAGGATGCCGCTTGCCAGCGGCAGCATATTCCACTGTTCGCTCGCGGCCAGAGCAGCCAGCGGCAGCGCGAAAAGCCAGGAGAGCAACAGCAGCCAGATGGAGCGCATATCGACGCCCAGGAATGCCAGGACGGCATAGGCTATCAATTCGCTTGCCACACTGATGGCAACGATGATCAGCGTCTTTTTCAAGAGCGAGAATACAGGCAAATGCGACAAAAGCGGCAAATGCGCTTCATCTGAAGCACGCTCCCCATCTTGAGGTGGGAGCAGAGATCCCGGTGCGATGGTTACCTCGACTCCCTGCGCTGCCTCTTGCCTGTGTGCTCCGGCATCGCCTTTGGAAGATATTTCCTGGGGCGGACTGCCCGGCTGTGATGATACTTCCCGGTCATCCTCGCATGCCTGTTCCAGCGCCAGCGCAAATTCCTCAACGCTGTCGAATCGCTCACCAGGCTCTTTTGCCAGTGCTTTCAGCACAACACGCTCTACTGCCAGAGAGAGATGCGGGACTCTGACCTGCAAAGGGAGCGGCGGAACGTTCATATGCTGCCAGGCAACCTCGTCACTGGAGCCGGTAAAGGGTAACACGCCACAGAGCCACTCATAGACCATCACTCCCAGGGCATACTGATCACTGGCAAAGCAGGGCAAGCCTCGAAACTGCTCAGGAGCAGCATACGCCGCTGTCCCGATACGATCAGCCTGCGTGCTCTTGCCGACTCCTCTGGCCGGTAGAGCAATGCCCAGATCGCTGA
>JADBKA010000036.1 GCA_014896635.1 Ktedonobacteraceae bacterium | reverse complement strand
GGGGAAGAATCGGACGTGCTACCGCTATAAGCGCGTAAATACCTGCCACTTTACGGTAGGTTCAAACGTATAGTAATGCGAAGATGCCTGAGTGGAGGGGAAGCTGGTCCTGACCCGGCGGGGAGAGGAGATGCTCTCCCTGTAGAGAAAACTGCGTCAAAAAGTCGCCGAAAACACTAGAACGAAAGAAGGTCTTGCGTTATAATTGGAGTAGGAATAATTTCCGACCTGGTGATGTTTCTACTTAATAGAGACAGGAAGCATGTCATTGATTTCCTCCCGCCCGGCGCCTGGATAAAGGTCCGGCAAGGCTCTCTTTCCCTGGGTGCAGGACCAGACCGGACAGAACCTATATCTTGCTGCTTAGGATATACTACTTTTCATGGAGGGCGCATGATGATAGACGTAAAGCGTGCCATGACGGGAACGACGCTAGCTTTAAACGAAACAGAGAAAACACCAGATCCAGAGAAGCTGCTCGATCTAGAGCAACTGCTGGCAAAGGATCTTGATGATACAGAGAATCTAGATAACGTAGATATGGAAGAAGGGAAAGACAAAGAGGACCTGGAGGAGGACGTGACAGATAGCCTGGAAACTGGCGCTCTCGAGTTAGAAACCGGTCCTTTAGAGGGGTTAGATGCCCGATTTGAGATTGAAAGAGAAGAAATGCCAGATGTACATGAGGAATTGACGCGCGAAACCTCTCCCCTGGAAGTTGATCCACTGCTTGAAATCCCTGCCATAGCGGCAGAAGAGCGTCACCCCGTTCGTCGCTCGCCTGCTCGCCGCCGCCGTTCAGAAGATCATTATGAGCACACGCTCGATAGCGCAGATGCCGGTGAGTCGGATGCGGTGATGACGTACCTGCGTGAAATTGGCCGCGTTCCCATGATTACGCATGAGCGTGAAATCGAGCTGGCGCAGCGCATAGAGAGTGGCGATCACGAGGCGATGAAGCAATTTATCCTGGCAAACCTGCGCCTGGTTGTCAGCATCGCCAAGCGTTATGTCGGGCGCGGGCTGACGCTGCTTGACTTGATCCAGGAGGGGAACATCGGCCTGATTCGCGCAGTCCAGCGTTATGACTGGCGGCGTGGTCATCGTTTCTCTACTCATGCCACGTGGTGGATTCGCCAGGCTATCAGTCGTGCCGTAGCCGATAAGGGCCGCACCATTCGTCTTCCTGTGTATGTGAATACTGCCCTCAATCGTATTCGTCGTGAGCGCCAGCGACTGATCCAGGAACTGGGACGCGAACCGACCGAGCTGGAACTGGCCGAAGCGACCGGGCTGGACCCGATTCGTATGGTAGAGCTACAGGGTGCCCCCGGCGCTCCCGTTTCCCTGGAACTGCCGGTTGGCGAGGATGAAGAGCAGGAACTGGGCGACGTGCTGGCCGATACCGAGTCGGCCTCGCCGGAAGATCTCGCCACCACCCAGACGTTGAAGGATGAGGTCCAGCGCGTGCTGGAATCGGTGTTGACGCCACGCGAACGTCTCGTGTTGCAGTTGCGTTTCGGTCTGGGCAACGGCCAGGCCCACCCATTGGAGCAGGTAGGCCGCGAGCTGGGTATTACACGCGAGCGCGTGCGCCAGATCGAAGCCGGGGCACTGGCAAAACTGCGCCAGCCACCGGTACTGGAACGCCTGCGCAGCTAAAGAAAAATAGTGTTGTGAGGGGACCAGGGGAGAGCGGCACACTCCCCTGGCTCCCTCGCAACGCTTTTTTTATTTTCTCTTTTTCTTACCGAGATCCCGCTCTACCTGTGCCACATCTTTAACGCGAGCGATGCGCTGTAGAAGATGCTGCATCCGCTCCAGGTTATCCAGTTCAACTGTCACATGGATCGTCACTTTGCTGTGGCCGCTGTTAATGCTGGTGTTTACTCCGACAAGATTGACGCCCAGGTCGGAGACCACCGTAGCAATGTCGCGGATCAGCCCCGGGCGGTCGTGAGCAGTGATCACCACCGGCGCCAGGTAGCGAGTCTGGTTCATTCCTGACCAGCTCACATTGATGATGCGCTCGCGGTCCTTTTCATACAGGCGCCTGGCGTTCTGGCAGTCTGTGCGGTGGACAATGACGCCTTTGCCCCGGCTGACGAAGCCGATGATCTCGTCGCCGGGCAGAGGGCAGCAACAGTTTGCCAGGCGTGTCAGCAGCCCTTCGACGCCGGCGACGCGCAGGCGAGCGGCAGTATCGCTCTGTTTTGTGCCGGTGGTGGGAAGTACCGGCGTTTCCTCATTGTTGCGTGGTTCGTGGCCTTCTCCGCCTCCGCGAGAGTCGCGGAGGTCTCGCCAGTAGTCGGCCAGTTTCACAGCTACGGCATGTGGGCGGATATCGTCTGCGCCGATGGCAGCCAGCAGATCCTCGAACGAATCCATATGGAACTCGCCGCTCAGCCAGTGTTCCACTTCTTCGGTCAGCGTTTCAATGCCGCGCGGTGCAAGTGATTTGAGTGCCGATTCCAGTCGTTCGCGGCCAATCTGGATATTGATATCGCGCTCATGCAGCTTGAGGTAGCGGCGAATTTTACTGCGCGCGGCGGCAGTACGCGCAAACGAGAGCCAGTCTCGTGTGGGGTGCGCGCTGCGACTGGTGACGATATCGACAATTTCGCCGTTTCTCAGTTCGTAGTTAAGCGGCACCATGCGCGTGACCAGGCGATCCCCGTTGCCATCGCTCTCTGCCGTTACGCGCGCCCCGGCGCACTTATCGCCAACCATTGTATGGATGCGATAGGCGAAATCGAGAGGTGTGGAGCCGACTGGGAGTTCTTTGACTTCACCTTTTGGCGTGAAGACGAAGATCTGATCCTCGAAGATATCGCCTTTGACAGCTTCAACGAACTCGGTATCGCTGGTACTCATCGTGCGAATATCGCGCTGCCACTCTGACAGTTGATGTAGCCAGGTCAGCAGTTCTTTCGCCGAGGCCGAAGCGCGGTCCCCGACATCTTTGTAGTGCCAGTGCATTGCCACGCCATATTCGGCCATTTCATGCATCTCGTGTGTGCGAATCTGGATTTCCGCTAACTGGTCATCGAGGCAGAAGACCGTTGTATGTAAGGCGCGGTAGCCGTTGGGCTTGGGGTTGGCGATATAATCTTTGATGCGTCCCTCTTTGGGTTTCCACAGGCTGTGAACATGGCCGAGGGCGATATAACAATCGGTCGTCGTATCTACCAGAATACGGAATGCGATCAGGTCGTGAATCTGGCTGACGTCGGCAGCGGCTTTCAATTGCTCGAAATCCTCGATGTCGCCAGCCGTGCGGGCCAGTTTCTTATAAAAGCTATACAGGTGCTTGACGCGGCCCGAAACCTCGGCCCTGACGCCAACGGCCTCCATTTCCTGGCGCAGGACCTCGCACACACGCGCGACGTAGGCACGCCACTGTTTGCTCTCCTCCTCGACGATATCGCGCACCCACAGGTAGCGGTCGGGTTCCAGAATCTGGAAAGCCAGGTCCTGTAGCTCGCTCTCCATGCGCGACATACCCAGGCGGCCAGCCAGTGGCGCATAGATCTCGCGCGTCTCGCGAGCCATTGCCAGCCGTTCCTGTGCATCCCCCTGATATGCTGGCTGGCATGCCAGGCGCATCGCATGCAGGCGGTAAGCCAGCTTGAGCACAACGACGCGCGGATCGTCTGCCATTGCCACAAACATCTTGCGCACGCTTTCGGCCTGCTGGCGGCGCAGTGCCTCGCGGATGCGCGGCTTCTTGTTCTCAATGGCCGGCAGGGAACTGGAATCCTCGCTATGCTGTGTGCCGGAGACGCTCTGCTTTTTGCGTTCAAGGATGTTCAGGCGGAGCATGCTTCCCACGATCCGAGCAGTGGGTAGGCCAAGCGTGCGCTCAACGCGCGCCAGCGGCAGCAGATCCGCGTCAACCGCTTCAAAAACAAGTCCGGCAGCCACGCCGATAGCATCTATATGCGTTTGCGCCAGAATGATCGTCACGGCAAGCGCGTGCTCCAGCGGCGGGAACGGTCGCTCGCCCGCTACTCCCTGACAGGTTTCATGAGCCAGGCGCAGCGCCTGTATTACCAGGTCGATATCGGCGGGCGACATGTACTGGCGAACCAGCTCCAGCAGGTGCAGTTCGTCGTCCGAGAGGTTGCGAGGTAGAGAATTGTGTTCCACAAACCTTCTGATCATGATTATCTAACTATCTATAGAGAGCCGGCGCACCACTATGGGATTCTTGCGGTATCCGGCGAACACTTCTATCTTTTTGTCTTTCTACTATCTATATCTATATCGCACACACATAGCATACGTTGCAAATCGGTAGGAAAAGAAGATACAGGCGGCCCGATCCTTTTTATTTTAATCTTTTTGTAGCATCTCAGTGGCTGTGGCTATGACTGTGATTGTGCAGTGCTCGCTCGACGCTGATGACGCTTTTCACCTGTCTGAGACGGCGGAGAAGGCGCTCAATCTGGTCAACGACGTTCTCGGCTGCGGTGATCTCTAATGTGGCAGTAATCACAGCCTTTTGTGATGAAGCGTTAGTAGTGGAAGTTACTGCTGTCATATTAATGCCGGCATCGGCGACAATTGCCGCGACATCGCGCAGCAGGCCGGCGCGATCATGAGCAACGATGCTGATAGGCGCCAGGTAGTAGTCGGGGGTTATCTGGCGCCAGTTCATCTTGATCAGCGCATCAGGAGCATCGTGATGCCTGCGCAGGACGCGACAGTCGCTGCGATGAACGAGCATGCCTCGGCCGGGGGTCAAAAAGCCAACGATGGCATCACCTGGAATGGGACAGCAGCAGCGTGCCAGTTTGACCAGGTTGATGCTTTCGGTATCCTTCTCTTTGAGGTGCAGGAAGCCGTTCTGTTGTGTTCGCGCCATCTCCTCCTGCTGCTGGCTATGATCAATGCAGCCGGAGAGATGCGGGAGGAGATATTCTACTACGCTCTCGGTCCGCAGGTCGTCGCGTCCGAGCGCCACAAGAATATCTTCCAGGGTAGCATATTTCCTGAGCGCCGGCCCGGCGCCTGAATTCTCGGCGCGAATCTGCTTTAGTATCTCCTCTACTCGTTCATCCACGCCGCGCGCGCCGGCGGTCTTCAGTGCCAGGTCGAGCCGTTCGCGGCCAAGTTGCAGATTGATCTCGCGCTCATAGGTTTTCAGGTAGCGGCGGATCTTGTTGCGGGCGGCGGCGGTACGCGCGAACGAGAGCCAGTCTCGCGTAGGATGAACTGTGCGGTTGACCATAATATCAACGATCTCGCCGCCTTTGAGTTCGTAGTCGAGGGGGACGAGCCGCGTCACCAGGTGGCCGCTGTCATCTGCGCTGGTGATGATGCGTGCGCCGGCGCAGTGATCGCCGATATCGGTATGGATGCGATACGCCATATCGAGAGGGGTAGAGCCGCGTGGCAGATCTTTTACCTCTCCTTTGGGCGTAAAGACAAAAATCTGCTCCTGGAAGATGTCGCCTTTAACCGCCTCGACAAACTCGTCGGCGCTCTGCGGTAGTTCACGCTGCCATTCGCGCAGTTGCTCGATCCACGTGACCATCTCTTTATAGGAGAGGCGCCAGCTACCGGGGGACGAGCTTTTCTCATCGCGGCCCATCCGTGCCTTGAGATACCAGTAACTGGCAATGCCGTAATCGGCGGTACGCTGCATGTCGTGTGTACGAATCTGGATCTCCGCCAGGCGGTTATCCAGGCAGAAGACAGTGGTATGCAGCGACTGGTAGCCGTTGAGTTTGGGCGTGGCGATGAAATCCTTAATGCGCCCGTCTTTAGGCCGCCAGAGCGCGTGGATATGTCCCAGAGCCAGGTAGCACTCGTAGTCGGTATCAACGAGAATGCGGAATGAAACCAGGTCATGCACCTGACTGACATCGCTGGAGCCGGTCTCTTCAAGCTTGCGGTTAATGCTGGCGACGTGCTTGCGCCAGGCCTGGACCTCGGCGCGGATGCCAGCACGCTCCATCTCGCTACGCAGGATGCGGCAGACCTCATCGGTGTAGGGCTGCCGGCGCCTGACTTCCTCCTCTATTTCGCGGACCAGACGCGCGAATTTCTCAGGCTCCAGGTAGCTCAGAGCCATGTCTTCGAGTTCGGCCTGTACCAGCGCCATGCCCAGGCGCCGGGCCAGTGGTGCATAGATCTCGCGCGTCTCGCGCGCTGTGTTCTGCTGTTGAGCGGGACTCATCGCGCCGAGGGTGCGCATATTGTGCAGGCGATCAGCCAGTTTGAGCACCACCACGCGCGGATCTTCCGCCATTGCCAGCAGCATCTTGCGCACCGTCTCGGTACGCTGGCGACGTTTGTCAATGGGGGATGCCGGCGCGGGAACGGCAGTGCTTGAATCGGCCTGGGACCCGGCGGTGGCTGGAGGGGGGGGAACAGTAGAGGACGTTGAGGCCGGGGAAGAAGCAGAAAAAGCCTGCTTGCTCGCCTGGTTCTTCTGGTGAGAAGATGCGCTGGCCAGCGCTTCAAATTTTGTCACCCCGTCAACGATACTGGCAACGGCAGGACCGAACTGCTCACGCAGTTCATCCAGGGAGTAGTGTGTATCCTCAACGACATCATGCAAGAGTGCGGCTACAATACCATCGGCATCAATACGCATACCGGCCAGCAACAGGGCTACTTCAAGCGGATGCTGGATAAAAGGTTCACCCGAACGCCTTTTTACTCCCTCATGCGCCTGGCGGGCCAGCGCGTAGCCGCGCCGTATCTTCTCCAGATCTTCTGGAGTGAGATAGCGTTCCGCCTCTCTTAATAAATCTTGAATTGTCAGTTGTGAGAGAGCCAAGTTCATTCCCCACCCTGTCTGTAAAATGGGCGCGCAAGAGAGATGCCGATAGGGCCAGGATGGTACTGTCGGCAAAACGTCTCAAACGGCTGCCTGGCCGTTTTTGTCGCCACGTGTCTATTTTGCAAAGACGTACAAAACTCAAACATAGATCAAACAAATGTTACTTCTCTATTATAAAGGGCAATGTACGGCTGTCAAGCAGAAAGCGAGGGTTCAGGGGACGACATGTTCCCTGGCAGAGGAAAAGGCGGGTCCCCACAGAGCGGGACGGATGTCTCCTGATCCCCGTCATTAAAGGCGGCGTTACCGTTTTTTCTTTTTTGCCCGCTGTTGCATGTAGCAAAGAGAACTCTGCTACAGCCCTGGAGCTATGAGAGACGTGCATTGCAGAGATAAATGAAATCGAGCGCCCCGGCAACATACAAAAGCGATTTTAGCAGTAGAAAGTAAGGAAAAATAAAAACAAGGCGAAGCCAAGAACACACCTCGGCTTTGCCTTCCTGTTCCATAAATCATATGGAAGGAATGGGAGACAGGCTACTATTGGAAGTGCCTGCTTTGCTCGTTTGAGAGATGACTTTCGTGGCGGAAAACATCCCTGACGAGCCGCGCAGCGAGCCGGGTAAGCCGGCGGGTGCTGCTCAAAAGCTATTTGCTGCGGGCTACCCGCACCTTTTCAAAGCAAGAGCTGCAATAGACGGGACGATCATTTTTGGGAATAAAAGGAACCTGGGTCTCGGCGCCACAGTCAGCACAGATAACCGTGTGCATTTCGCGTGCAGACCGCTCAGAGCGATTTCCAACCCCGCCGGATGCAGCACGCCGCGCAGCACGGCAGGAAGGGCAACGACCGGGCTGGTTCATCAGACCCTTCTGTTGGTAGAACTCTTGTTCTCCTGCGGTGAACACGAAATCGACTCCGCATTCACGGCACTTCAGGGTTTTGTCAACGAAACTCAATGAAGGACCTCCTGATATGCTATGTTGGTATTCCTCCAGGTCCGTATCGAGCAGATGTCACCAGTCATTCCCCTACCAGCGGGATTGCAAAATCTGGACGAGCACTGTATGTAAGACCGAGATCGGATACCGTTGGAAAGCATACACTATCCTTTTACGATTTGCAAGCGATTTTACGACAAATTGTCACGATGATAAATATTTTTATGCATATTTTATACGCCTGCCAGCTCATAATTTTTTATCAATGCTGGTCCAGATGTATAGCCCATGAAAAGGGGGTATTCCTGTTCCCTTTTCTCTTTCAAAGGAAAAAGGATACTTTTCGGGGGACACCCCAAACCCCCGCCAGGGGGCCGGCACGGCCCCCTGGACCCCTTTTTAGTCTATGCCTGGGGACACCCCAAACCCCCGCCAGGAGGGCCTTGCCCTCCTGGACTCCCCTTTTCGTTCAGTTGCGTCAGGAGAGCCGGGCTTGACGCCTGTGAGAAAATAAAGGGCAGAGTTGTATCCGAATAGCCGGGAGAGAAATGTCGTCTTTCAGCTTTACGATTACTGCGCAATGTCCCTTGACGTGGGCGCGCACAGGAGTCCTGCGCACGCCACACGGCGTGATTCGTACACCCATTTTCATGCCGGTTGGCACCCAGGCGACGGTAAAGAGCATCTCGCCCGAAGAGTTACAGGCAGCCGGAGCTGCTATTATCCTCGCTAACACTTATCACCTCATGCTGCGACCCGGCTCCGCCCTGATTGCCGATCTCGGCGGACTCCACACGTTCATGCACTGGGATGGCCCGATCATGACCGATAGTGGTGGCTTCCAGGTGTGGAGTCTGGGCCATCTGCGCAAACTGGATGAAGAGGGCGTGACCTTCAAATCGCACCTCGACGGCTCGCAGCACGTCCTGACTCCTGAGCGGGCGATGCACATTGAGGCGGAACTGGGCGCAGATATTATTCTCCCGCTTGACATCTGCTCTCCCTATCCCTGTTCGATGCAGCAAGCCAGGCATGCAATGGAAATGACGCATCGCTGGGAAGAGCGGGCCTTGCTCACCAGAGAACGCGCTGGCTGCGAGCAGCAGGAACGGCAGGCGCTGTTTGGTATCGTGCAAGGCGCGTTCGAGCCAGAACTGCGCCGTGAGAGCGCCCGTTTTATCGGCACCCTGCCATTCCCTGGCCTCTCTATCGGCGGCCTCTCGGTAGGAGAACCCAAAGAGCGCATGTGGGAGATGCTCTCCTATGTGACGCCCGAACTGCCACATGAGAAGCCGCGCCACCTGCTCGGTGTAGGATCGCCTGAAGATCTGGTGGTTGGCGTCGGTCTCGGTATGGATATGTTCGACTGTGTACTGCCCACGCGCGTGGCACGTCATGGCGGACTCTTCACCTCTCACGGGCGGGTGAACATCAAGACGGCTCGCTTCCGCAACGAGCGTGGCCCGATTGAGGCGGAGTGCGACTGCTACACCTGTCGCAACTATAGCGCGGCTTACGTTCATCACCTGGCGCGCGCCGGGGAATTACTCTATTATCGCCTGGGGACAATTCATAATATTCGTTTTATGCTACGCCTGGCCGCGCAACTGCACGATGCCATCGCCGCCGGCAACTATGTAGCGTTCCGCGATGAATTTCTTGCTCGCTATGTGCCGGCCTCTGAAGAGGTGCGCGCGCTTCAGCGTGAAAAGTGGAAAGCAGCCGTAAAAACAGCCATATGAAAACAAGAGCGTATCGTTTTATAGACACGGGCGTGCAGGATGCCGCCCTTAATATGGCAATTGATGAAGCCATTCTGCTGCACCATATCGAGGGAAGGGTTGCGCCAACTCTGCGCGTCTTCCGCTGGACTACCCCGGCGATTTCGCTGGGGCGTTTCCAGAACGTCGAGCGCGAAATCGCCAGCGAGATCTGCCAGCAGCGAGGAGTGGCGCTGGTACGGCGCCCAACCGGAGGCCGTGCCGTCTATCACCGTGATGAGTTCACCTACAGCATTGTGATCGGCAAGCGTGATGGTGTCCCTTCAGGCGTGGTTGCCGCGTATGCGCATCTTGCGCAGGGGCTGATCGCTGCACTGGACAGACTGGGTGTGCAGGCGGAGCTGAGCGAGGGGCGTGTCAACAAGCAACCGTCTGCTGCCTGCTTTGCTTCATCAACTCAGGCAGATCTCACCAGTGGTGGCTTCAAGCTGATTGGCAGCGCGCAGGTCTGGAAGGACGAATCGCTCCTGCAACAGGGATCGCTGCCGCTCGATGATCGCGCCGCCGAATTTTTCGCTATGCTGCAATTTCCCTCAGATGCAGCGCGGCAGGAAGCTCTGGCTTCCTATAAAGAGAAGACAACGCCACTGCATACGTTCGCGCCGACTGCCAGTTGGCAGGATGTGGCCGAGGCGTTCCGCCAGGGGTTCAGCGCCGCCCTCCAGGCGCAGTTTCTCCCGGCCACGCTGAGCACTGCCGAATGGGAACTGGCCCGGCAACTGGCGGAAGAAAAGTATCGTAAACTGGTATGGCACAGAGATCGTGTGAGACTTGTCCGGTAACAAACAGATTGCATAGATGTAGACGATGCGGTACAATGAGCACAATCTGGCGTATCTGCGCTACATTGTCTTATATCTATCAAGTCTGGAGCATCCGATAAATCCAGGAGAAGTGAATAACTGCCAGGTTCAGGCGGTAGGCTAAACCCAGGCAGTGCATCAAGGTCAGGACCAGGAGGAGTTTGCGGGTGAGTATATCAGTCGAACTGGCGCGAAAAGTCATGGAGGCGAGCAAGAGACGCGCGCGAGAATTACGCAGCCCGGTCAGCATTGCCATCGTTGATGCAGGCGGGCATCTTGTGCTTTTTGAACGTATGATGGCCCCGTATGGCTGGGCTACCGGGAATATCAGCATCGCAAAAGCGACAACGGCGGTAATGTTCAACCAGTCAACTAATGCGGTTGCTCAATGGGGATCAGGCATTCCAGGCTTTGCTTCCAGCCTGGCGGCTATGACGAGTGGCAAGTTTATCATGGCGGCGGGCGGCTGGCCTATTCGTATAGAGGGCGCGACTATCGGGGGCATCGGGGTCAGCGGTGGCAATGCCCCTGGGCGTGATGACGAGATCGCACACGCCGGCCTGGCAGCTATCGAGGCCGCTGTCGTGCCTTATCCAGCATCGCCGGTTGCGCCGGGCCAGTCTTTTTCAGGCATACCGGTATCACCACTGCCATCGCCGTCCGCACCGGTCTATATGCCACAGGCCGCTTACCCGTTTGAGCGCCAGCAGTCTGAGCATGCGGGCGCCTTCAATCCCTCCGGCAAGAGTACCCCCGATACCCGCCATCTGCCCCGCGATGGCGAAAAAGGCTATAGCGGCGAATCGTTTGATCAGCCCCCACCAGAGCAACCGGCAGAACTTTCAGGAGATCACTCATGAGTCAGGACCATAACGAGACAGCGAAAAAAGCCAGGCGCACCGGACGAGCACAGCGCAATCGCCCTGTACTGGTAACAACGCGAGAAACAGAGCAGAGCGAACTGGACCAGCAGCAGGACCAGTCGCAGGACCAGCCAGAGCAACAGGCAAACCAGGCAACTCCAACCATCGAGACGCTACCAGCTAAACCTGCATCCACAACATCTACTGCACCCGCACCTACGCTCAAATCACGCCGCCGCTTTGCTGGCTTCTTCTCAACGTTACGCAAAGATACGGAAAATACTGAAGAAGAAGGCCCAAAAAAAGAGGAAATCGCTAAAGCACGCCTGGCTCGCGCAACGCGCAACAAAGTGTCTGTGAAGGAGAGTAAAACTTCTGTACAGGAAGAGGGCAAAGAAACAAAACAACCCGCGAAAGCCGAAGCCAGGCCCGCCGCCAGAAGCTCGACCCAGCGGCCACAGAGCGCATTCAAGACCCGCTATATCATCGGCATGGTCATCTATCTTTTCGTTGCTCAGTTTGTCGGCGTGTACTTGATGCAATTCATGCAAAATATGCATATAGATAGCGAACTGACACGCTTCCAGCTTTTCGGCGGTACAGTGGTGATTCGCGCTTCGACGCTGGTATTTCTGGCTCTGCTGATCATCATTCTGATGGTTCTGGCGCGCCTGGATCTGCTGCCACGCAGCCTCACTGCGGCATCTTCTGCCTCTACACAAAGAAAGAGTTCCACAGGCGAATCCTCTGAGAGCGCCAGATTGCCGCAGCCTACGATACGGCAGGGGGTTGCGGGCAAGGACGATGATCTCTATTATCAGTATCGTCTCAGGCAGCGGCGCGAGAAAAAGAAATAATGGGGTGGGCGGATTCCGCCCACCGATCTCCCTGTTCAGAGAAAGGAAAGGTTGGGGAGACCCCAAACCCCCTCCAGGGGAGCACCCCTGGACCCCCGGCGTCCGGCAGGTGATGAGAGATTGTCCAGTAAATGGTGAGGGGCTGTGGTTGTCTTCTTGCGTTTTGCTTATGTATAGTTAGCAATGTGGGAAGAGAGTTCCAGCACAATTCACGCAGCAAAGATAAGGAGGTCTCTCATGGACTTTGATCAGTCAACCCCCGAAGTTTCCTCGCAAAGCGACAAACTCCTCACGCTGGACTGGTATCGCACACTGCCGGGTCGGGCTAAGCACGCATTCTGGGCTTCTGCTCTCGGCTGGGCGTTGGATGCCTTCGATTTTCAGATCTTCACGTTTATCCTGACGGCGATTGCGGCTTCTTTTGCTCTGACGAATGCGCAATCCGGGCTGATCGCCACAGTGACGCTTGTCGTCTCCGCCATCGGCGGCATGCTGGCTGGCGCGCTGGCCGACTCTATCGGGCGTGTGCGCACGTTGATGATCACTGTTGCTGTATATGCACTGTTCACCTTCTTGTCTGGTTTTGCTCCAAATTATCCAACTTTGCTCGTATTTCGTTCTATTCAGGGGCTGGGATTTGGGGGAGAATGGGCTGTAGGTGCGATTCTCGTTGCCGAGGTTGCCAATCCTGTACAACGTGGCCGTGTGCTTGGCATGGTGCAGAGCGCCTGGTCCTTCGGCTGGGCTGCGGCGCTGGGGGCGTCTACGCTCGTCCTCAGCCTGGTCGGGCAGGAACTGGCCTGGCGCATTGTCTTCTGGCTCGGCATCTTACCGGCGCTGCTGATCCTCTATATCCGGGGAAAGGTGCAGGAGCCGCCGGTGTATGTAGAGGCGCGTGAAGCAGTGAAGAAGGGAGCGCAGGAGGCGCTTGAGCGTGGTGCAACAAGCAGTTCTCTGGTGCAGATCTTCCGCCTGGATCTTTTGAAGACGACGTTTTTCACTTCTCTGCTGGCTATCGGAGCGCAGGGGGGGTACTATGCCATTTTCACCTGGCTGCCCACATTTCTGAAGAGTGAGCGGCATCTGAGCATTGTAGGCAGCGCGCCCTACGTGCTGGTGGTGATCATTGGGTCCTTCCTCGGTTATGTCATCAGCGGTTATGTCAATGACTGGCTGGGACGGAAGGCAACCTTTGTCGTCTATGCGCTTTGCAGCGCGCTGCTGATTGTCCTCTACACGCAAATCCCTATCGGCTCAAATGCCGTGCTGCTGGTTCTGGGAATACCGCTGGGCTTCTTTGCTTCGGGTATTTTCAGTGGTTTCGGCTCATACCTGGCCGAGCTGTTTCCCACGCGCGCGCGAGGGGCGGGGCAGGGCTTTGCTTATAATTTCGGGCGTGGGATAGGCGCGTTGTTTCCGGCTGCCATCGGCATTTTGTCGGCTACGATAGGTCTGGGTGGTGCAATAGGTTTTGGCGCAATCGGCTATGGATTGTGCCTGCTGTCGCTGCTCTTCCTGCCGGAGACAAAAGGAAAGACGCTTGTAGCTCTTGATTAGTCGAAACGTATCCTCGAACCCCGCCAGGGGGGCCGTCAGGCCCTCTGGACTTGTTGGACCTGTTGGACCTGTGGACCTGTTGGACCTGTGGATCTCATCGGGAAAACGGTTAGGAGTGAATTCATGGTCGATCTGTTGATCGGGATTGATACTGGCGGCACCTTTACCGATATGGTTCTCCTTCAGGACGGACAACTCAGGGTGCATAAGGTGCTGTCAACACCCGATGATCCTTCCCGTGCCATTATGGAAGGATTAACGCAGCTTGGAGTAGCAGAACATCTGAGCGTGCTGGTGCATGGTTCGACTGTCGCAACCAATGCAGTGCTTGAACGTAAGGGAGTGCCGACTGCTCTGATCACGACGGCAGGCTTTCGGGACGTGCTGGAGATTGGCAGGCAGACGCGGCCAAAGCTTTATGACCTGCGTGTGCAGAAGGTTCCCCCGCTGGTGCCGCGCTCACTGCGGCTGGAGATTGTCGAGCGGTTGAATGAGCGTGGCGAGGTGATGACGCCACTTGACGAAGATTCGCTCAAGTCGGCTATGGCGGCACTGCACGCAGCAGGAGTCGAAGCGGTAGCGATTTCGCTGCTTTTCAGCTTCGCCAATCCTGCTCATGAGCGGGTTGTGGCAGAGCGGGTCAGGGCAGCAGGTTTTTATGCTTCGGTTTCGTCGGAAGTGCTGCCGGAGTTCCGCGAGTATGAGCGCACGAGTACGGTTGTGCTCAACGCTTATGTCGGGCCGTTAATTGACCGCTATCTCGCGCGACTAGAAACGGAGTTGCCCCGGCAGACGGCCCTGCGTATTATGCAGTCGAACGGAGGATCAATTTCTAGCAAGATGGCGCGGCGCGAGGCAGCGCGTACTCTGCTCTCCGGTCCCGCCGCCGGCGTGGTAGGCGCGGCGTTTGTGGCCGAAGCTTCCGGCTTTGACCACACCATTACCATTGACATTGGTGGCACATCGACCGATGTGGCGCTGATCAGTAACGGCGTCATCACGGAGACAACAAACGGCAAAATCGGCGGCTATCCTACGAAGTTGCCCATGATTGATATTCACACCGTCGGCGCCGGTGGCGGCAGCATCGCCTGGTTCGACGCCGGCGGCGCTCTGCGTGTTGGACCGGTTTCTGCCGGGGCCAGTCCGGGACCGGCAGCCTATGGCCTGGGCGGAACGGAGGCTACCGTGACCGACGCCAATGTTGTACTGGGACGACTGATACCTGAAGCCTTTCTCGGTGGTACAATGAGCCTGGATACAGAGCGTGCGCGCCGGGCGGTGGAAGCTATTGCCACGCGACTTGGCACCTCGCCGGAAGAGGCAGCGCTTGGCATCATCCGAGTAGTGAACGCGAACATGGAGGCCGCCATTCGCGTGATCTCAGTAGAGCGCGGCAGCGATCCGCGTCACTTCGCACTGGTGGCCTTTGGCGGGGCCGGTCCGCTGCACGCCTGCGAACTGGCAGCGGCGCTGCGCATCCCGCGTGTGCTCGTGCCAACTGTCCCCGGCGTACTCTCTGCCCTCGGCATGCTGGTGGCCGATACGCTCAAAGACTACGTGCGGACAGTCATGGTCCCGGCTGAGCATGCCCAGGACGAATTGATCGCAACCGTCCTGGCGCAACTGGAGGAGCAGGGACGCCGTGATCTTTTGCAGGAGGGCATCGCGGCGGAAAAGATTATAACCGAGTATTACCTGGATCTGCGCTATGTAGGGCAGTCATATGAACTGGTGATTCCTTTCAAAGGCGATATTGCGCGGGCCGTCGCCGATTTTCATGCCGCGCATGAGAAGCGTTTTGGCTACAACGATCCGAACGAGCGCGTACAGGTGGTCAACGCCAGGTTGAAAGCGCGCGCTCTGGCCGATAAGCCCGCGCTGGAGCGGAAGGAGATCACGCGCGAGGCGAGAGAGGCGAGCGCAACTCCTATTTACCGACGAACCGTCTACTTTGCCGGCGCGGGCGGAGCCGTTCCCTACGAGGCGCCTATCTATGAGCGGAAAACCCTCGTGCCTGGAGCCGTGCTGAGCGGACCGGCTGTCGTCATCCAGTACGACACGACGACCGTGCTGCCGCCCGGCTGGTGGGCGCAGGTTGATAGCGTTGGCAACCTTGTCATTGAACAGAGCAGAGGAGACGAGGTCTATGATTGAGGCGGCAGTAGTAAGTCCGATCAGCCTGGAGATTTTTCGCAGTGCTTTGACCGCCATCGCTGAAGAGATGGGGACGGTACTGATGTTAAGCAGCTATTCGCCGAATATCAAGGAGCGGCGCGACTTCTCCTGCGCGCTCTTTGACGCGCATGGACGCCTGGTAGCGCAGGCCGCGCATATTCCGGTGCATCTTGGCGCCATGCCCGATTCGGTAGCGGCAGCACTGACGACCTTTGAGCATTTTGCGCCTGGCGATATCATTGCCCTGAATGATCCTTTCCTGGGAGGCTCACACTTGCCGGATATCACGCTGATCGCTCCGATCTATGTCGAGATCGAAGGAGAGATGCGCCTGCTCGGTTTTGCCGCCAACCGCGCTCACCATGCCGATGTCGGCGGCATGTCGCCGGGGTCAATGCCGCTGGCAAGCGAAATTTACCAGGAGGGCGTGATCATTCCCCCCATCAAATTATGGGAAGCAGGCCGGCCCAACCAGCCGCTGCTCTCGCTGATCTTGCGCAACATTCGCACGCCCGACGAGCGTCGTGGCGACCTCGCTGCCCAGGTGGCTGCCAATCGCACAGCAGCCAGGCGCATGCAGGAGCTGGTAGAGCGATGGGGAGTAACCGCGCTGGAGGCACATATTGACGCTCTCATCGAATACGCGAAACGCATCACAGAGGCGACAATAGCGGCTATCCCTGATGGCACCTATCATTTTAGTGATAAGCTGGACGACGATGGCATCAGCGGCGAACCGGTCACTATCGCGGCAACGGTGACTGTACGTGGCTGCCAGATCACCGTAGATTTTTCGGGTAGCAGTCCGCAGGTGCGCGGCAACATCAATGCGGTGGCAGCCGTTACCAAATCGGCCACCTATTATGTCGTGCGCTGCCTCATGCCTGACGATGCGCCCATGAATCATGGCACCTTCGCGCCCATCACAGTCATCGCGCCCGGCGGCACGGTTGTCAATGCGCGCCCGCCCGCCGGTGTTGCTCAAGGCAATGTCGAGACGTCGCAGCGCATCACCGATGTCATCTTTGGCGCGCTGGCCGAAGCCCTTCCAGATATCATTCCAGCAGCCAGCCAGGGGACGATGAACAATATTACTGCCGGGGGCATTGATCCACGAACGCAGCAGCCGTTTGCCTACTATGAAACGATGGGCGGCGGCATGGGAGCGCGTCCAGGTCTCGATGGACTTTCCGGCGTGCATACCCACATGAGCAATACGCTCAATACGCCTGTAGAAGCTTTTGAGTATGCCTATCCCATGCGCATTACTCGCTATCAGTTGCGCGATGGCTCAGGTGGTGCCGGAAACGCGCGAGGAGGCGATGGCCTGCTGCGCGAGATCGCCTTCGAGGTGCCTGCGGACGTGACGCTGCTGACCGAGCGGCGGCGCTTCGCACCGTATGGATTGCAGGGAGGAGCGCCGGGGATGTGCGGCGAGAACCGGCTGATTCACGAAGGAAAAGAAACCGTCCTGCCGGGGAAGGTGCATTTTCGCGCCGCATCGGGGGATCGCCTGATCGTTTGCTCGCCGGGCGGCGGGGGCTGGGGCAGGCCCTCAATAGAGTAGAGTGAATGCTCCCCGCTGCTCGTTGCTTATTGTATCTGGGCTGTGCTGCGCTCCAGCAGGGTGAGTACGGGCAGGCTGAGGCATATTTGCGCAATGGGTTGGCAGCAGCACGTGAAATTGCGCATCATGACCTCGTCTCGCGCCTGTTGAATGTACTGCATACTGTCGCGCTCAAACAGGGCGATCCTGAGAAGGCGGCAGCCTACGCCAGAGAAGGCAGAGAATGAGGGGGTCCAGGGGGCGCCAGCCCCCTGGCGGGGCGTGGGGTGTCCCCACAGAAATTGCTTTTTGTTCTCCGTTCCAGAGAACAAAAAGCAATTTGCAACAACTCTACTATTGCCCTTGACAGCGTTTGTCTCGACCCGTTATAATCTCCATAGAGATTGAAGTAGCAAAGCCCGACAGGTATTGAAACCGACAGGGATTGAAAAAATTATGCTCAGCCCGAATAACAGCATACAATCCAGTTTCTACTTTTATTACTGGTTTAGCCCTCCAGCATGATGGTGGGCCTTTTGGGCTGAGCGAAAAAAGTTGCCACCAGCGTGCTGGAGAAGCAGAGGAAGAAAAACCTCTGCTTTTTTGTTTCTCAAATTTTCAGGGAAAGAGGACCAGTCACCATGATCATCAGCATTAACGACCAGGCCAGCAGCGAAGAACGAGCGCAATTAATGGCGCTGTTATGTCGTATTTCGGGGAATCAGCGCCCGATAGCCACGACCAGCATGGGGGGGCGCGAAGTGATCGCGCTGGAGAGCGGCCAGCTTGATGAGCAGGCCCGTGTTGCTCTGAGCCGGCAGCGAGCCGTCGGGCAGTTGCACGACATCAAAACGCCGTACCAGCTTGTCAGCCGCACTTTCCAGTCTGAAGATACGAGCGTCGTCGTTGGCGAAGCGCACGGCTGCACACCGGTCACTGTTGGTAGCAAGTCAGCAACTCCGGTCATCATAGCAGGCCCGTGCTCGGTGGAGAGCCGCGAACAGTTATTGACAACGGCCAGAGCCGTCAAAGCGGCGGGCGCGCAGATTCTGCGTGGCGGAGCTTTCAAGCCGCGTACCTCGCCGTACCAGTTCCAGGGTCTGGGCAGTGAAGGACTGCGCCTGCTAGCGGAGGCGCGCGAAGAAACAGGTCTGCCGGTGATTACCGAAGTGATGGAGCCGGAGATGGTAGACGTCGTTGCGCGTCATGCCGATATACTCCAGATCGGCAGCCGTAACATGCAGAATTTCTCGCTGTTGCGCGCTGTTGGCTGGCACAGGCTCAAGTTGCCGGTGCTGCTCAAGCGGGGATTATCCGCCACCATTGATGAGTGGTTGCTGGCTGCGGAATACATTGTCGCCTCAGGCAATCCCAACGTCATCCTCTGTGAGCGCGGCATCCGCAGCTACGATCCCCAGACCCGCAACGTGCTCGACCTCACCTCGGTTCCTCTCATTCACGAACTCACCCATCTCCCGATCATCGTCGATCCCAGTCATGCCACCGGACGCCGCGAACTGGTCCCCACGATGTCGCGCGCCAGCATCGCCGCCGGTGCGGAAGGGCTGATCATCGAAGTTCATCCCGATCCCGACAATGCGCTGAGCGATGGCAGGCAGTCGATAACCCCTGACCAGCTCACCCGTATCGTCAGCGAAACGAACGTCATTGCATCTTTGATGAAAGCAGAGATGAACCTGTCGCACGTGGCATAGAGGAGAGTCGCACTTCATGAGCGCAAGAAAGGGAAGCAATCTCTTCGCCTCATCTTTCTTCCCCTATCGACTCTTTATAGAGAGTATGCTATACTTTTCTTAACATGAGAAGAGGTTGTTATTCTTCGATATTGAAGAGACCGAGGCTTTGAGGTAACACTATGCCAACACGTATCATTATTGCAGACGATGAAGCCATCCAGCGCATGGATTTAAAAGACGTTTTGACCGGCCAGGGCTACCTGGTGGTGGGGGAAGCCGGTGATGGGGCCAGCGCCGTCAACCTGGCGCGCGAACTGCGCCCGGACCTGGTGATCATGGATATTCGTATGCCCGACATGGACGGCATTGCTGCCGCCGAAACGCTCACGCGAGAAAAAATTGCACCAGTGTTGCTGCTCACAGCCTTCGGGGATCTGCCATTAGTAGAACGGGCCAAAGAGGCCGGTGTAGTAAGCTACATCATCAAGCCGTTGCGGGAGAGCGAAGTGGCGCCCGCGATTGAGGTGGCGCTTGATCGTTATAATGAGTTTCGCGCGATGGAAGAGAAAGCGAACTCGCTTGCCGAGCAACTGGAGACACGCAAAGTTGTGGAACGGGCAAAGGGCCTGCTGATGGAGAAGCAGGGATTGAGCGAACAGGAAGCCTTCCGCAAGATTCAGCGGGCCAGTATGAATAATCGCAAATCCATGCGCGAAATTGCAGAGGCGATTCTGCTGGCAAACGAGATGTAAGCGTATGCGCTTACTATTGAGTGAATGGACTGGATCATTTAGATAGAGAGATTCATGTCACTGGCGACAGGCATAGACACAGAGAAAACAGTCATTATCGTTGGCATTCGTTTTCGCCCGGCGGGTCGCATCTATTATTTTGATCCGCTGGGCCAGGAGTACAGGACGGGACAGTATGTGATCGTGGAGACCGTGCGCGGTGTGGAAGCGGGCCGCGTGGTTATTGCTCCAAAGCGGATTGCCGAAAGCGCCCTGACCGATCCACTGAAACCAGTGCTGCGCCTGGCGAGCGAAGACGAATTGCGGATGATGCTCTCTTTCAAAAGTAAGGAGAAAGATGCACTGGCGCGCTGCCATGAGCGGGTTATTCAGCACAAACTGCCCATGAAGCTGGTCGAGGCTGAATATACCTTCGATGGCAGCCGCCTGACTTTCTACTTTACAGCAGACGAACGTGTCGATTTCCGCGCCCTGGTGCGGGACCTGGCCGCGACTTTCCGCACGCGCATCGAGTTGCGCCAGATAGGAGCGCGGGACCAGGCCAAGCTGCAAGGTGGTGTCGGCCCTTGCGGGAAAACGCTCTGTTGCAGCTCCTGGATTACCGATTTTGGCATTGTCTCAATCAAAATGGCGAAGGAGCAGGGACTTCCTCTCAACCCTGCCAAAATTTCCGGCGTCTGTGGCCGCCTGATGTGTTGCCTCTCTTACGAAAATGAGAACTACATTCAGGCAAAGCAACAGATGCCCCAGGTGGGGACGTTCCTGCAAACTCCCAGCGGCACAGGGAAGGTGGTAGCCATCAATGTGCCTCGCAATTCGGTCGAAGTGATGCTGGAGAGCGGCGCCACGATCCAGGTCCCCGTCGATACGCTCCCTAAAAAGCAACAGGATGGAAACTGTGGCAAGGATTGCGCGTGTGGTGGCAATTGCGATGGCAGTTGTACTGCCAGTGGCTGCACTCCCGCGAGTACAGGCTCCACTGCCACAAAGGGTGGGAAAGCTATAGAGAACAGGAAGAGTAGTATCCGTAAGGGGGGTTGTTGCAGCTCTTGCAGCTTAAATCCTCATAATCATAAGCAAGAGCAGCACGGCCAATGATGAGAGGAAGGTGTGGTACACATGGCAACAGACGGAAGAGATCCAGGGCCGGTATGGCAGGAACCGGTGAGATCAAGCCAGGGCCAGGTAAGCAAACAGGTACAGCCAGCAGGTGGCTATGAAGAAGCGCCGCAGGGCGCTCTTTCGTCTCCTGTATACTCTCCGGCTGACGTGGCGTTGCCTGCTGTTCTGCAATCTAGCCGGCAAGACGAAGAGGATCTGCATGACCTGGAAGGAACAGCGTCCTCAGCGGGTGAAAGGCTCAAGCGTTTCCCCTGGTCCTTTACCTATATTCTGATTCCTCTGCTTTTTGGGGCCGTTACCGCTATTTTTGTTCTCCCCCTGCTGGCTACCGGTAACTTCTTTCTTCCGAGAGAAGGGCTGTGGATTGTCAGCGCCATCATTGTAGCCGTCATGATTGCGCAGGGTATTGCCATCTACGTCGCAGGTGATAACAATGGTCTCTGGGCGCTGGCAACAGCGGGAGGCTTTTCCCTCTTCTTGCTTATCGGCTGCTTTGCCATCTTTGGCCCGCTCGCCAGCCTCATCTTGCTGCTTGTGCTGATCGTTGTCTCTGTTGTGATCATTCGTTTTTGTTTCTGTCCGGTGCCAGAAGGATATGTTGATGTTGTCTATGCCGCTGGTAAATACAGCCGCACGCTCTCGCCTGGCTTTAATCTGCTCTTGCCCTGGGAAAAGGTTAGCAAGCGCCTGAAGACCGGAGAGACGCAATGGCTTTGTCCGAGGCAGCGTGTGCAGCTTTCGCCTACTGAAGATATCCTGTTGCGTGCGGTGATTTCCTATCAGCTCCCGTCGGCGTATGCCCACCTGGTTGCCACGCAGATCACCACGAACTGGGAAGAGGATCTCCGGGAATATTTTATTGCCTGCCTGCAAACTATCGCCACGACTTTCACGCCTGATGATTTCATTGCCTGGCCTCAGGGATTGCACACGCCTGTAATGACGATTGAGCATACCAGCAGTCTGGCCCGTCGCCAGCATATCAATGAGTATCTGTGTACATGTATGCGCAATCGCTTCGCTTCTCTCCATATAGTCATTCGTGAAGTGATTATTCGCGATGTGATGATTGCCCCGCATGATGCGACGGTGCTGGATGCAGGAATGCCCATCTCGTTTGCGCCTGCTGAAAGTCTGGAAGCGGATGTTCCGACCGGGCAACTGGTGGCCGATGATACCGCAGCAAAGGGGACGACCGGTGCTACGGCTTCGGCGCCAACGCCTAAAGCTGTTGAGCCTGCCGGAGTTGCCTTTGTTGCTGATCAGGAACCGGCAGTGCGTCGTGCGCCGAAAATATTGAGCGAAGATATACTGAGAAAAGCCTACAAAGAGGTACAGGACGGCAAGATCACTGATCCGCAGACGATTCGTGGGATAGCGGCCCACTTTCAAGATATAGCTAACGATGCGCAGGCCAGTCAGCAAGTAAATTTTGATGCCGCGCAGGCCGCACTCAATCTATATAACCAGGCGCGCAAATATGAAGAGCATTATCGTACATACAACAGTAATGCTTCCGGTCAGCCTGCATACTCTGATATTCCTTTGACAGAAGGGGGTCCAGAGAGCGGCATGCCTCCTGGCGGGAGCACAGGGGTGTCCCCCGTTTTTTAGCCAGAAGCAGGTTTTAGGCTTTTAGAGTCGCTGGTAGCTCCAGCTTACCATTTTGCCATTGTGGAACGGCATGAGGCCGTGAAAAGGACGAGGATCGTCGTCAAAGACCATTGGCAGAAAATGGTGGTCGCTCGGCCACATTGGTAGGGTATGCAGTGAGTCGAGAGGTACCCATACCAGCGTCCCCTCGGCATTCTCGCTGAGAGTTGTGCCGCGCCAGCTTTCGATGCGGAAAATGAAGCCAAACCAGTCCTCACCATGCCTGCCAAAGCCCGGCCAGGAGATGGTACCTCGTAGTATCATATAGTCGGCTTCCAATCCCGATTCTTCTCGTAGTTCGCGTTGCATCCCACTGATGATGTCCTCGTTCGGTTCCAGCTTACCCCCCAGTCCGTTATAAATGCCGTAGTGAAGATCATCGGGACGTTTGTTACGGTGAATCATCAACACCTGTCTGCCGTCCGTCGATAATACATATCCCAGCGTTGCCAGAACTGGCCTGTACATTGTACTCCCCGGCTTTCTTTTTTGTAGCTCTGCAAAGTTTGCTCGTTCTTTTGCGTGATACGATACAGGGAAGAGGCCCTTTACGTCAAGACTCTCGCGCAGGTCATACGCTGCCTATCATGGAAAAGGTTGTTTTTAGAGGAGAGGAACAGGAAGACGACGGCCTGTACCGAAAGTACCAGATCCCCCAAACGCGCGATGAGTCGCGTTGATTTTGACAAGTGGATGATCGAGAGGAGCATTCCGAATTCTACAGTATCTGGGGAAGGAAGCTGCATATGCTCAGAACGCTTACCATCAAGCGCGTGCTGGTCAGCATTGTGCTGAGCCTGCTCTGCCTGCTGCTAATCACCAGTTGTGCGCTGCCAACGCTGCCCTGGAAGCAGGGGAAGGGGGGAAAGGCGGGTTCCAGGCCGACAACACAGCAGTTATTGACGGCGCTGCAAAAGAATTTTGCTGCCGTGAAATCATTTCATGTCGTGATGCAGGTGCAGAATGCCGGGCCGGCAGCTCCCGGCCAGGTACAGATCAGCAGTGCCAGTGGTGATGTGGTCATGCCCGATAAGGTGAAGGCGCAGGCGACAGTGGTACTTTCCGGCCAGTCGGTCGCCGTGAATCTGATCAGTGTGGGAGATCAGCAATTTATTACCGATCCGATTACCGGCCAGTGGCGGGTGATCAAGGGTGTACTTGATCCGCGTACCCTGACCAATCCACAGACAGGCATTATTTCGCTGATTGGTAAAGTACAGAACGTCAGCCAGCCTGTCGCCGATAGCGTGAATGGCACTGCTTGCTGGCGCGTCAAGGGTCAACTTGACGCGAAGCACCTGGCATTCCTGACAGGTGGGGGAGCGCCTGCCGGAACAATGCTCCAGACCAGCGCCTGTCTCGGCAGGACTAATGCTCTTCCCTATCAGGTCAGTATCGTCGGGCCGGCGGCGCCCGGCGACACGGCACAGACCAGCCGTATCTTTACCCTGTCTCGCTACAACCAGAATGTGCAAATCAGCGCACCACAAGTTTGAGGAAAAATTTTCCTTTTTGCAGCATTCAGTTCTAAAAAACAAATTATCGGAGAACGATGTATACGTTTGAAGACGATAAAGAGACATCCTCGCGCCTGCATAAGCATCGTTTGATGAAGATAACACCATCGGCGGAGGCGAATGGTCAGGTTCAGGCTGCCGGCAGATCGGAAACCGGGCAGGAAGCAGGTATTGGGCGGGCCGAGAACACTGAACGGGCCGAGAATACAGAGAATGGCGAAGAAAGCGCCGGAGCAGGGGGAGCGGAGCAGCCGATTGAAGCGCAGCAACAGCCCATTGCACATAAAGCGTTTTTATCACAGCAGTTGAGCGATTCGCTGAAAAGGCTGGTCCTGCCTGCATCTGCTGGCGCAAATGGCGACAGGCAAGCGGGAACTGCCGCGCTGGCGGCGCTGACCGTTGCATGTATTGCCGTGTTTCTCACGTCGCTCGACGAAACAGTGGTAGTGACGGCGCTGCCACAGATGATCGGTGATTTACAGGTACCGATTACGAAGCTCGACCATGCATCGTGGATTGTCAGTGCATATTTACTGGGTTTCGTCGTCGTGATGCCTTTGATGGGACGGGTCTCAGATATTCATGGACGGCGCCGTATTTTCCTGCTCTGCCTGGTTATTTTCGGCATTGGTTCTCTGCTCTGTGGTCTGGCGCCGCTGCTTGGGAGTCTCAGCGACCTGGCGTTTCTTGGTGGACTGGGCCTTGACACCTCTTCGCCCGGCCTGATCTGGTTGATCGCGGCGCGTTTCTTCCAGGCAACGGGCGGCGGAGCATTGGTGCCGGTGGCGATGGCGATAGCCGGTGATTTCTATGGGCGTGAGAAGCGCGGTATTGCCCTGGGCATTATCGGCGCGGTGACGGAAGCTGGTGGTGTGCTCGGTCCGCTCTACGGCGCGGTCATTGCGGAACGCCTGCACTGGCAGTGGATTTTCTATCTGAATGTGCCGCTGGTGATCGTGCTGTTCGTCGCAGCCTGGAAGTACATTCCGCGCGGGCGCTATCTGCGCGAGCGAGTTGACTGGCTTGGTGCGTTTCTGCTGGCTCTGGCGCTGACCTGCCTCAGCCTGGGCCTGGCCCAGCAGGGGACGTCGCTTGGTCCGGTCAGTGGTCCGGCGCCCCAGAACAACCCTGTGGCCCTGGCGCTGGCGGCGCTGTTTCTGGCGGTATTCGTGCTGGTCGAGCGCAAGGTACGGGGGCCGGTGGTCGATCTCTCACTCTTCCGGCGCTTTCCTTTCAGCGCGGCTTCGCTGGTAAGCCTGCTGGTGGGGGCTGCATTGATCATTGCGATGGCCGATATTCCTATTTTCGTCGATACGGTCCTGCAACTGCCGGCGCTGGACAGCGGACTGACCCTGATGCGCCTTACCGCTATGATCCCTCCCGGCGCGCTGCTTGGCGGCTGGCTGTGTAGCCGTATAACCTGTCGCTGGACGGGCGTGCTCGGTCTGCTCCTGACCGCTGCCGGGTTCTACCTGATGAGTCGCTGGCCCGCACGCGCAGATTGGAACCAGATCACGCTCAGTACCGTCACGGCTGGTCTCGGCTTTGGTCTGGTGATTGCGCCCATAGGCACAACTGCTCTAAATGCCGTGCGCGCGACGCAGGCAGGAATGAGTTCTGCGATCATGATCGCTTTGCGCATGGTCGGCATGACGCTGGGATTGGCGGCGCTGACCTCGTGGGCGCTGGCCTACTTCAAAGAACTGGCAAAGCACTATCCTGCGCTCCCCATCACCGCTACGGCAGCCCAGTTTGGGGACTGGCAGAAAGGCTATGCACAGCACCTGGTGCAGTCAGCTCACACTGTCTATTCTGCGGTGTTTTTTGCCTCGATGGTGCTCTGCCTGGCGGCAATCATCCCGGCGCTTTTCCTATGGGGGAAACAGCAAAGCGTCGCAGAACTGGAGCCCGAGCCAGAACTTGCCGATCTGCCTACATTGCCCATGCCAGCGTCAACAACGGCGTCGCTGGATGAGGCGCAGGTGCTACCAGCCGGCAGCGCCGCGTCTGCTGGTAAAAAGAAATGGTGGCGAGATCGCAAGCGCCGCCTGGTGCTTGCCTTTGCCAGTATCGGATTGATCCTGCTGCTGCTTGGCGGCGGCGTTTTTGCCATGATGCTCTTTGCTCCTGAAGAATTCGATGATAGCGGCGATTTCTCCCTGTCAGGTCCCGAATCTTCTGTTCCCGGTGACAATCCTACCGTACAGGCGGGACCTCGCAGGCTGCAACTGGCCCTTGATCGCGCTGCACTGACATCTATTTTTGTCTCGCAACTCAATCTACAGCAGGGCGCGTTGACCGATTTAAGCGTCACTCCTTTGCCAGGCGACAGATTGATGCTGAAGCTGAACCTGCATGTCGATATGAACGGCATTCATCGCGTGATGCCGGTCCAGCTAGACGGTGTTATCGGACTCGATGGGCAACAGAATTTACAATTGCAGGTACAGCATCTCAAGCGCGACGGACTGGATGCCGGCCCGGCTGTGGCCAGTCGCATGCAGGCTGCGATTAATAAAATGCTGTCCGGGGCGGTTATGCCTGCCTTGCGCGGCAAACTCAAAAATGTAAAATTGATTTCTGTCCATACAAGTAATACGGTTCCCTGTGGAAAAGGCATTGAGATGCTGGTACTGCAAATTGAGGCGCCTCCTATCCAGGGGGTGGCCGCTCAGCCGACTCCCGTGCCTTTCTGCTTTACGGGATCTGTCGATCTAAACAAATTGCTACCACGTTAGAAGAGAGGTGGTTCTGGTGAAAATGAAAATAGAACTGACTGGAGCGCATAGACGATCCTGTGGAGGCAGAATCATCAAAGCACTACCGCTGCTCACGCTTTTCGTGCTGGTCTCATTGCTTTATCCGACAGATATTGCTGCTCATGCGAATCAGCGGTATATCATTGCTGCGCCAGGAGATACAACCGTCAATGCCAGGATTTATCTGCCCATCTCTGCGCTGAAACCTCTCTTCCAGAGCCGAATTGACCAGCAGGTGCCGGGTGCGTTTAGCGCAGCAATCAACGCTATGCTCGGCCAGTTGTCACCGGAAAATCGCGGCTGGGCCTCGGAAATGGCGACCACGCTTATCCAGCCATCCGCCAGTTTGACGCAGCTTACTGTGCGCCAGGATGGGCTGGTTGCCTCGCTCAAATTGAGCCTCTATCCCGGCGATCCCAGGCCCATTAACGCAACTATGCTGGTCAAATTCAGCGTCAGCAATGCCTCGACGGTCCAGGTCAGCGCGCAGCCGCTCAACGGCAGTCCTGCGCCCGTCAACGGTCCACTCACGACGATGCAGATCCCTCTGGGACAACTGAAGCGCATTGCGACAACGCCGTCCTGCGGCGATTCTGCGCTGGCAGTAAACCTGCAATTCCCACTCTCGCTGAATGGAGAGAATGGGAACGGGGGTACTGTCCCCCAGAATGTCTCCCAGAGCTACCCCCAGAACTCTTCGCAGCCCCGTACTCATTCTCTGACCACCGACCAGCAACTCAAAGCAGGCCAGGTAGCACGGCGGTCAGCGCCTCAAGATGGCATCAGTTCTGTTATTGAGATCCCGGCGGATGCGCTGGCGACGCTTGGGAGTAGCATTGATACGCTTTCTATCAGTAAAAATCTATCTGCGCGCAATATCCATATTGCTGTCAGTGGCACCGAACTGGCTGTGACCTCTGATATCCTGTTCGACGCGCTGAAACTGGGTACGGCCACTACCTACGTCCAGCCCGCAGTAGCTAACGGTGGACTGGTAGTGCATGTGCAACGAACGACATTGACGATCCTGAAAATCCTGACCTTCCCCTACAACACGTACAATCAGCAGATCGAGCAGACCTTGAATAGCCGTCTGAACGGCGCCCTGGCCGGCAAATTCACCGCCACCGGTGCCAGTATAGGTCCCGACGATCATCTGCCATGTGCTGTCAGTAATAGTCTGGTGATGACGGGAAGTGTGCGAATCTAAAAGCAGCGATGCCAGATCTGTATTGCCGGTTCGGCATCGCTGCTCCAGTGAGGGAATTCGCTCCTCCGTATAATCTACATAATCTACTAGCGATTTGCTCGTGCGCCTGCTGTCTCAAGCGATCCCGATACCCGTCGGGGCTGCTCATGGGTTGATGCATGGGATGCTGCCGGCGCTCCCTTCGTTTCCTTCTTTGCCAGCAACCTGTCACCCAGGCGCATGCCTGGTCGCTCGATAAAGCGGTAGAACAGGTAGCAGAATGGAATGATAAAGAGCAGCACGAACAGCCAGTAGATACCATAGGTCAGGTAAATGTTCCAGCCGGCCATGAAATGATGCTGTACTTTGAAGGTGAACTGGACGAGCAGTGGCAGGTGCCACATGTACATGCCGTAGGAAATCAGGCCAATCCCGCGCATGGGCTGCCACTCCAGAGGTTTTCTGAGTATGGCCGGGCCGAACAGCAAAGCCGCCATGCACAGGCCGTAGCCCCAGGAGAGGCCGAACTCGCTCCACTGATTGTAGGCAAGGATCAGAGCATCGAAGACCGCCGCCGTATGTGGTTGAAAGCGCTGGTAGCCGTTCCAGGCGGTCATGATCAGCAGGATCAGCGCACCTGCACCAAGCAGCCAGTAGCTATATCTGCGAAGCTTCTCTCCTATCCATCTCAAAGCGTGCTCTCCTGCTCCTTCCTGTACAAGCACATAACAGGAGCTGATGAGCATGCCGACGGCGAAATCTTCCAGGAATTTCCCGCTGGCTCCGTAGAGGAAAAAAAGCGCGACGTTGAGCACCGGGCGAGGCACCAGCAGCGTCTCGTTCGGGTTGGTAACAAAGTGGAATCCCCAGTATCGTGAGAAAACGCCACAG
>JADBKA010000035.1 GCA_014896635.1 Ktedonobacteraceae bacterium | reverse complement strand
ATGGTAGCTATAATCGGCTGCCATACAGATACATTGGCATATGTTTATAGTACACTGTGAAGAAGTATAGTACGAAATTGCCAGACTGTCACCTGTCGCCAGACTGGAGAACAAAGCTATGGTCAATGCACACCCTGCGCAGCCATCGCCGCGTCCAACGCACGTCGTCACCGCTATTTTATTGCGTACCGATCTCCAACCTGCACGCATACTGCTGGTGCGGCGCAGCGAGCGCGTCGGCAGCTATCACAGCCGCTGGGCCGGCATCAGCGGCTTTGTCGAGCCGGGTGCCACGCCCGAAGAGCAGGCGTACACCGAGATTCGTGAGGAGACGAGCCTGCCGCGTGAGCAGGTGAAACTGCTCAAACGCGGTGCTGTCGTCGAGCACATTGATGCCGAACTGAGTCGCCATTTCTATATTCATCCCTTTCTTTTTGAAGTGCTCACACCCGAAGCCATTCAGACCGATTGGGAAGCTGTTGATATGCGCTGGATCGAACCTGCCGAACTGGCGCACTACGAAACAGTTCCCAAATTACAGGAAGTCTACGATTCAGCCATCAGAGGCGAGGGATGAGGTGGCCTGCTGAACAGGCAGCGTAATCTCCTGCTGGCCGTCAGCCTTCTGGAGCTGCACTCTGTCAATATCTATCGTATCAAAAATGTGCAGCGTGAGTGGGCCAAGACGCCCCAGTCGCGGCACCGTTGTGTATGAGTATGCCTGTAACGTCAGAGATGACGGCAGTGGTGCATTTTTTGCCTGCTTCTGTAAACTGAAAAGCTGATCACCCTGCCAGTATTGTGTTGCATCACATTGATTGGTGGCGTCGGATGGCTGGCCCGCGAGCTGCGTCACATGGAATTGCCGATAATAACGGGTATCCGGTGCCGGGGTTTCGCCACGTGCCAGTTGCCAGCGCGTGACCAGCCAGCGCTCACCGCTTGTCTTATCCTGCATCGCAAGGACATGCCTGTCCAACAATTGTAGATCTCTGGTGAATGTCTGGGTATCGGGTACGGGTGTCGATTTAGCCGAGAGAAGATAGAGCTGACGGATCTCCGCCGGGGCGCCAGACCGTCTCCATCTGCTGGATCGTTGCGTAGCGGTGCAGGAGCTGGTCAGTGCCGGTGAGATATGGTGTTTCCAGAAAAACTACCGGACCGGCTTCGACACCGGGCAGCAGTGTACAGTGAGTGCCGTCGAAGAGTGTTACCGGTGTTTTGATCTGCTCGGAAAGCGCGTACAGTGCCGATTCGTCGGAAAAGCTCGTCGCAATATATAGGCGCTGCGCATGGTACACCTGCGCCAGTTGGTTTGCCTTATCGAGCGCCGGTTGCAGCGAAGCCATATTATAGAAATTCAATGCGACTGCCTGGGCATTGAAATTTCCGTTTATCATATCCGTGAGATAGACACCGCTACATAATGTCTGTGCCACGATCAGCAGTGTCGCAGCAGTGCTGACGACTGCACGCGGTGCCGCCCGCCAGCGCAGCGGATATCGCTGTAACAGCGCGCTTATCTGAGCGAAGAAGATGCCGAGCAGGATGAACTGTCCGGGCAGGAAGAATGTGTAATAGTGCGGATAAAGCGGTACAGAATGATGGATCAACGAAGCCAGTCCGCCGATCTGCCAGATGAGTAGCAGCAACGTTCCCTGGCGCAGCGGGCTGGTACGGAAGTCAGCCAGCCATCGTCTGAGCCAGCCGGCAATGCCGCGCGGTGAGCGTTGCGCGACGCTCTCGCTCTCGGTGCGTGCTGAGAGGTGCCGGGACCACAGGACCATGCCCGTCGCAGTGAGAACGGCGCAGAGAAACAGCCAGGGCAGTATCGCATGCAGCCCCTGTAGTGGTCCGAGTAGATAACGAACAGGTGTTGTATAAAAAGCGGAAGTGGGAGTAGAGGGCAGCATATCCCCCCGTTCGACGGCGCTGCCCACGTAAGGGCCAAGCAATGCTCTATAGGGCTGGTAAGCACTCCAGTCAATATGTGCAGGTGTTTGTGCAGCATGCAGGATAATCTGGATATCAGCGAAGCCGCTTTTAAACTCCCAGGCGATAAATGGCACTGCCGAGACCAGCAGCACCAGAGCTGCGAAAATACCGTCGCGTATACGTAGCGTTCTCCAGGCAAAGAAGCAGGCCGGCACCAGCACTTCAAGCATGTAAATCGCGGTGCTATGCAACTCGTACAGCAGGCCGAACAGGACCAGTGCCGGAAAAAGCCAGCCCTTCCGGCGCTCAACTACGCCGCGAAAGACGCAAAATAGAAAGAGCATATTCAGCGGTGGCAGCATATTCGGCTGCCAGATACTGTTACTGAAGATCAGCGCCATCGACGATGTAGCAAATAGCAGAGACGCGATGGTAGCCGCCATCCTGCCATAATAGCGGCGCGTGAAAATATAGGTGATCACAACGCCGAAGGTGTTGAGCAATCCAATCAATGCATCTGCCCACTGCGGGTTGGCGCTGAGGGCAGCAGGAATCATCAGAAAATAGATCAGGATCGGAAAATAGAGATTCCCGATTGAGGAACGATTGCCGGTAATCGGAAAGAACCCATGCGTAAAGAAATCACGCGCCAGGTGAAACATATTTCCTTCATCGACGCCAAAAACCACTGTATCCAGGCGATACAGGCGAAGAAAAGCCGCCAGAGCGATGAGCGCATAAAATTCCCAGCTCCGCAAGAGAGATTGCAGCGAAGTGTCTGATGCGATTGCCGCCTGCTGGTTCTGCCCATGCTCTGGTTTTTTAGTAGTAGTCTGTACCATGCTTCCTCATTATTTTTTAGTGCTATTGCTATTTGCTTTTATTGACGAATGACCGGCGGGAAAAAGGCATAGAGTAACCTGAAGTATCGAATTTTTGTGAAACGAGCAGAGGATGAGCCACGACATTTTCAGCCAGCATGATATAATCTGCTAAGCCGATGTTGCGAGTTCCTCAAGGTGTGAGAGGAAGGAAAAATCTATGGTACTTTCTGGTTTCTGGCGCTCGGCTCTTGATCCAGAGCGCGTCATGCGTGTCGAGGCGACACGCTGGCAAGAACAGGAGTCACAGCAGCGCGAAGAACAATTGGCGGTAGAGGAGCCGTTTGAGATACGCATTGGCCAACGGAGCCTGGCTGTTATCATGCGTACACCCGGCCACGATCACGAGCTGGCGATGGGTTTTCTTTTCAGCGAAGGTGTGATCCAGGAAGCCGGCGACGTCAGCCAGATAGACACCGTGCTCGACGAGGACGGTCTGCCGCTGCCCAATGTAGTCAGCGTCACGCTGCGTTCGGCCACGCAGCAAAACTCCTTCCGTGAGCAGCCCACAGCTTTCGAGCGCCACTTCGCCGTCTCTGCCAGTTGTGGCCTGTGCGGGAAGAACAGCATTGCCGATCTCCTGCTCACCACTCCGCCGCTGGAGCCTGATACATTGCGCATCGCACCTACCGTTTTCTATACGCTGGCCGATCAACTGCGCGCTCAACAAACCGTTTTTGGCCATACGGGCGGATTGCATGCTGCCGGCCTCTTCACCACTGCCGGAGAACTACTGCTGTTACGTGAAGATGTTGGACGGCACAATGCCGTTGACAAGCTGATCGGGCATGGACTTCTGCATAATGCCTATCCTTATCGTAAGCGCATTCTGCTGGTCAGCGGACGCACCTCGTTCGAGATCATCCAGAAAGCTTTGCTGGCACGTATCCCCTGTGTTGCCGCAATTTCAGCGCCATCGAGTCTTGCCGTTGAGCTGGCCGAAAAAAGTGGCATCACGCTCATCGGCTTCCTGCGCGGTCATTCGATGAATGTGTATACACATCCCGAACGTATTGCCGGTTGAGCCATCTTAGCTAAAAGAAGTCGATCGCAGGCACGCGATTGACCGGGCTGCTTCCCTCGTGTATACTCGCTGCGTGCATGTCCAGTTGAGAGAAGGGTGTTGAGAACAGGTTACGTGATATGCAAAACGATACAATTGCTGCGATTGCCACCCCGCCCGGTGTGGGTGGCATTGGTGTGGTGCGAGTGAGTGGTCCCGATGCTTTTTCTCTGGTGCTGCCCATTTTTCGGCAGCCCGGCGGGCGAAGCGAGCTGCCGCCTTCGCATCTGTTGACATACGGGCGTATCATAGATCCATTAACGCAGGAAATACTCGATGAGGTGCTGGTGGCTTTTATGCGCGCACCGCGTACCTATACACGTGAAGATGTCGTAGAAATACTGGGTCATGGTGGCCCCCTGATTTTGCGGCGTATTTTACGCGCCGTGCTCTCTCAGGGAGCGCGTATGGCGAATGCTGGCGAGTTTACCCTGCGTGCCTTCCTCAATGGCCGTCTCGACCTGGCTCAGGCCGAGGCTGTGATGGATCTGATTGACGCGCAGACCGAAGCCGGACAGCGGCTGGCAATGCAGCAACTGCGCGGGCGCCTCTCCACGCAGATACAAGAAGCGCGGCAAGCAATTCTCGGCGTTATAGCGCGTATCGAAGCCAGCATCGACTTCCCTGAAGAGGACGTGCCTGTACCACAGTCGGCAGAGCTGCAACCCCTGATCGCCGCTGCACAACGGCAGGTGAATGAACTGCTTGCGAGTGCGGATCAGGGACGCCTCTACCGCCAGGGACTGCGCACGGCCATTATCGGACGTCCCAACGTTGGCAAGTCCAGCCTGCTCAATGCCTTGCTGCGAGCCGAGCGTGCCATTGTCACGCCTGTTGCTGGCACAACGCGCGATACGGTGGAAGAAGTGGCGAATATTCGCGGTATTCCTCTCCATCTGATCGACACAGCGGGCATCACTCCTACTGATGATCCTGTCGAGCAGATAGGCGTGCAGCGTAGCCGGGCCGCCGCTGAGAGCGCCGATGTCGTACTGCTGGTCTTCGATGGCTCCGAACCTCTGAGTGAGAAGGATCGCCGTGTTTGCGAAGAACTGCACGCAATGGGCTTTGCTTCGGGAAACACTGAAGCGGGGCCCTCCAGCCATAGCCGGCCTGTGGTTGTTGTAGTGAACAAGGCCGATCAGCCCCGGCGCGTCGAGTTGGAATCGCTCCAGACTCTGTGGCCTGGTTCCGCTCTGGTTGCAACCTCGACGTTAACCGGTGAAGGTCTGCCCGAACTGGAAAAAGCGATAGCAGATCTCGTGCTGGGTGGTAAAATGCTGACCGGTGAGACTGTGCTTGTGACCCGCACACGCCACCAGGATGCTCTGCGCCGTACATCCGCGCACCTGGATGCCGCTGTCGGCGCGCTGGAGCAGGGACTGGCCCTTGATTTCGTTTCAATCGACTTGCGTGCTGCCTACGATGCGCTGGGCGAGATCACTGGCGAAACCGCCAGCGATGATTTACTCGACCGCATCTTCAGTGAATTTTGTATCGGCAAGTAGCCAGATAGTCATACTTGCCGATATATTCTGATCAAAGTATGTTTGGTGACACTCCACGTCCCGTAAAACGGGACGGGACTTCCCGCGCCGGTTGTTAAAAACAGGATCTCTGTGAATCTATGCTCTCTGGCAGAGCACGTAAATTCTTGCTTATAGAAAACGGTATCCCTGTTTTCTCCCTTTGCTTTAATTATTTTAAAGGCAGGTGTTGAACAGTGAATTTCTTGAATTTGCTGAAAAAACCGTCTTCTATTATACTGATTGTCGTTCTGATCGGTACTGCTTCACTATCCGTGCTGGCGTATCGTCTGGTGGCAGGCTCGCGTCCCACTATTGTTGCTACTGCTACGCCGGTGACAGCCTCCCGGACACCAACGCCGATGCCAACGGTGAATGCGCTTACCCCCACTCCAACCTACACGCTGTTACCCGTTCAGAGTCCCGCTGATATCCTGGGCATTGATGGCGACCCCAAAATATCTTACACGGGTATTCCCTGGGTGCGTCTCGGTCATCCAAGTTGCGGATGGGGGAATCTGCGCGGTGATGTGCTGAAAAATACCATTCAGACCTATCATACACAGGGTATTCGCGTGCTGCTGACCATCTGCCAGGGACCCAACAATAACGATGCTCGTCTCTTTGATAGTCAGATGTTGACCGATGCAGCGCAGGGCAATGCCGATGCTGTGCAGTGCGGCAATGAACAGATGAAACAGGACCCCAATGTTGCTTTCCTCTATATTCCGCCAGAGAAATTCGCCAGGTTTTACGATATGTGTGAGAAGGCTGTGCATGCCGTTCGCTCTGACATCCCCGTACTGCTTGGCTCGCTTGATCCGCATGTCGGGGGCATAGATTATCAGCCGCTGGTAGACCAGGTATACTATCTCGATCAGATGCAGGATGCGATGAACACGACAGTGCATCCCGGCGGTAACTGGGACTGGCGCAAGCAGACACTGGGTCTGATTGATAGCTGGCATAACGGCTATCCTGATGCCAGCGTGAACAGCCTCGCCAACCTGTTTGCTTTCTGGGCGCGCCAGTTCCATGTTGATCTTAACAGTGGAGATCTTGGCAAACATCTCTGGGTAGTAGAAGGAACAGGCTGCTTCAAAGGTTGTGGCATTAATCCTTCTAATGCTTATCAGGTGGCAGTCTCACACGCCCTCACATTGATTACTGATGTGCAGACGGCTAAACGCTTTAAAGTGCCATTTTTCTATTTCAGCGGAAAGGATTTCTTTGATCAGGGAGTTCACTGGCCTATAGGTATTCTCGACGAGGGAGGAAACTCCAAGCCGATTCGCCAGGATCTGCCAATGGGCGCCCGCAAGCTCACCCTGACCTGTCCCGGCGGCAACGTCACAGTGCAAGACCAGCTCAAACTTCTGGCCCAGCTCTACGCTCGCTGCGAGCCACCGGCAAACTATGCCAGCATTATTGCTAGCTAATTCCTTTTTCCCTTTTTTTCTTCATCAGAAGGAATTGAGGAGAGGGCCTCTGCATCCCCACTGCCTTGAGGCGTGGGGTGTCGTCACAAAGAAGAACTGAAAGCCTGGGAAGTGGAGCGGTAGCGGGCCGCGCCGTGCCATGCTATACTATGGCCTGTGAAACTGGCACTGAAAATCACCCCACAACGGAGTACGCAGTATGCCAGCATGGCGACTGCGCTGGCGCTGCCAGAGCTACTTGTCAGCCCGTTTGGCCCTGCAATTCATGAAATCGGGCCGCTGAAGCTGGCCGGGCAGGAGTATCTGCTGGCAACTGTTGATGAGGGCTGCCTGCAAACAGCCACGCTATGCGATGTGCTGCCGCGCCTGGGAGCAACGAGCGAGGTCTACGAATATTTTGAGCGTATAGGCGTGGTACAGGGACCATTGCTGCGTCCTGTCGAATCCCATTTTACCCCTTTCGTGCCTCGTGAGATGGCGGAAGCGCGGCGTTATAAGGGCAAAACGAATGAGGTTTTCACGCGCGTGCTGCTCAACGTCGCGCTGTTTGCTGGAGATTTTGCCGAGCGGTACGCAGAGCGCCTCAGAATCCTCGATCCGCTGGCTGGCGGTGGAACGACGCTTTTTGTGGCGCTGGCTGGCGGCTATGATGCTGCGGGAATAGAATTGGACCGGCAGGATGTAGAGACGACGGCAGTGTTTGTGCGGCAATATCTGGAACACGAGCGTATCTCTTTTAAAGAGCTTGACGAGCGCGGACGCAAGGCGGGAAGGCGTTATCGCTTCGAGATTGGTCCGAAGACTGACCGGCGTTTGCTGGTGCTTGCGCATGGCGATACCTGCGATGCTGAGATGCATTTACGTGATGTACCGGGGGGCGCGCATGTGCATGCTGTGGTTGCCGATCTGCCCTATGGCATCCAGCATATCGGCGAAATTGAGGCCCTGCTCGGCAAAGCCCTGCCTGTCTGGGAGCGCCTGCTACTGCCGGGCGGCACACTGGCGCTGGCCTGGAACGCCACTCGCATCGAGCGTGCTGCTATGGTCGCACTCTGTGCCAGGCATAGCCACCTGCAAGTGCAAGATGAGCCACCCTACACCCAGTTTGCGCATGCGGTGGATCGCGTCATCAAGAAACGCGATATCCTTGTCGCCGTGCGTACGCGCTAGAGCGAGGCAGGCCCAACTTGCTATCAATAGAGCCGCCTCCTTCTTCCCCAGAGGAACATTCTCTACCGGTACGACAGGCCCTATACATTGCTGGCTCCGTCGCATATAATAAATTAGATTTCACCGCTCAAAACGTTGCATTTTTATGGGTTGCCCGGCTTATGACCTGCGTGACCCTGTTCGCTTGATTGAATTGAGCTATGCCTGGCGATATGGCAGAGGCGGAGTTCTGTGAGGTGTTTGTATGTTTAATCCCCCGAATCTGCTCAGTATGAGCAGATTACTGGCGACGGTGCTGGTGTTTATTCTGGTGCTGATCAATCAGCCCTGGGCGTTTCTTCTCGCCACACTGCTTTTTGTTCTGGCATCGCTCACCGATTTTTTCGATGGCTACCTGGCTCGTCGCCTGAAAGTTGTCTCCTCGCTCGGTGTATTCCTGGATCTGACCGCTGATAAGGTGTTTGTGTCGGCCATCCTCATTGCACTGGTCCAGATTGGACTGGTGCCGGCCTGGCTTGTCTGCATTATTATCGCGCGCGAATTTCTGGTGACGGGCCTGCGCTCGATGGCGGCGGCAAAAGGCAAGGTCATTCCCGCCGGTATGTGGGGCAAGCAGAAGACGTTTATTACAATGGTTGCCCTGGGGGGCCTGCTGCTGGCGAAAGGGCTGGGCGCGCATATGCTCTCGCTCTTCCCTCTGATGCTCACCTTTAATAGCCAGACGGTTAACGCCAGCGAGCTGCTGCTGCTGCTTTCCGATGTGCTGCTGATTGTGGCGATGATCTGGACCGTTTTTTCCGGCATTGAGTATACCGTCAGTGCTCTGCCGCTCTTGCAGGAGCAGAGTGAAGAGCGCTGAGTTCTTACGCCTTGAGATTAGAGGGCGAACCCTGTCCCTGCCCTGTGGGAGTAGATACCTTCTGGCCGAGTTTGCGCTCTCTGCCGGCTAAGAGGCGGCCAATATTATCATGGTGGAGAATAATCACCAGAGCAGGAACCACAACCATAAAAAGCATTTGCGGTAGAGTGACTCTGCCAAAGAAGGCCGGATTGGCCTGGCCGATAAAATAGAAGGCGAGGCCACAGACAATCGAGGTCAGGCTGCCAACGAGCGAGCCTAAAGAGACGTAGCGCCAGATGGCGATGGTGCTCAGCGTGGTGACAGCGCCGATGAGGAAGGTGAGAGGCGACGTCACCAGCAGCGCGCCAGCTCCGGTTAAAACGCCGCGCCCGCCTTTAAAGCCGATAAAAACCGGAAAGCAGTGTCCCAGAAAAGCCAGCAGGCCCGCGAGAAATATGCCCCAGCCGCCCGCCTGGAACAGCGGCACAAAGGTCGCCAGCAGCGCCGGGCCAATGCCCTTTGAAAGGTCGAAAAACAGCACAATGACAGCGGGTCCCGTACCCAGCGTGCGCTGTACATTCGTCGCGCCTGTTTTGCGACTCCCATGATCGCGGACATCGAAATCTCTGCCGCGCAGCAGTTTTCCCATCCAGTAGCCGGTGGGGATGGACCCCCACAGATAAGCCACGAGTGCGGCAAGCAGCAGGGAAAGGATGATATCAGGCATCGCAGCCTCCTTTACCTTACCCGGCATCCATGACACGACGGAGATGGACGCCTTTTTGCAAACGGTCCGACCGTTCTGGCCTCATTATAAGACTGTTCGTGTCGAATTTCCAGTAGGGAAACTCTCTGTTTTCCGCAAGCGTGGTTGATGATCCAGGAAGGGCTGGCAGTTCTTGCCCTAATGGCAAGGCCCATTTGCAGGACAATTGATTTTCGCTATGCCGTGAAAGCGTGTAATCTTGCTCCCGGTGAAAGATTGCACACTCACCGTATGGTACAGATCATAAATACCCGCAGGTGTACCGGCAGGAATAATCAAAACACTGGTCTGGGGTTTATTTGTCCAGTTATCAGTTTTAATCGGTGAGGCCGAGGCTACTACTGGCGGAGCGTCTTTCCGCGCGAAGTCAGAGGTCCGTGACCAGTTGAGTAACTCATCAACATCCTTAAAAGGGCCAACCAGTTTTGCTTCTAGAAGCACAGCATCAGGAGTAAAAGCATACTTTACCGGGCCGGCAGTAATCTTCCACCGGACAGAGAGAGTTTCAAGAGAATTCCCGTCGCTATCAAGAAATTCAGGACCGCTATACACATAGCTCTGGTGAGCACCCATCAGCAGCCAGGAAACAGTCGAAACCAGAACGACCAGGAACACAAGCAGAAGCAGGATTATTTTTTTTCTCATTGTTGTCTTCACATGCGAAAACTGAAATGCCCCATGAAAATAGTCCCTTCTTAACTTCCAGAATGAAGCTCCTCAGAAAAAGTAAATATGCAGATCAGAGCAAAAAATACTTTACCATATAAAGTAGAGACCCTATGCTTTTTATGGTTTCCTCTACTGCTGTGCGGATCTTTTAACCCTTGTATAGGTAATGTGAGGGGATGTTACATTAGTAGTATGCATCTCCTGCAGTAAAAAATGTAACTCCAGCATCCTGGACTAGAAGATGTTCATGATAGTTGAGATAAACATGTCCTCCGCCATACGGAGAACAATCGAAATAATAGCCAGGTCCTGCTGAGACATAGGTATAGGTAGTGTTATAGGTTGCGTCTGTATTTGCCATACGCATTGTGAAGCTATTATTTCCGCATCTATCATAGCCTTTAACACCTGCCCCAAGCGAGTCAGCTATTACATCTGAATATGATTGTGCAGCAACTTGCCACAAAAATGTGCTGCTTTCCCATCTTGTAATACCATTGCCGCGTAAGGGTCCCTGAGACGGCGCCCAGTGAGGTGTTGTCCAGGGTGTCCAGGCAGCGGACACCACCGGTGCAAAAAGGCAAAAGAGCAGCACACTACTGGCAGAAACAATGATAAACTTCATTCTTCTATCCATGACATTTCTCCTCAAGTTGCTGTGTAGCAGAATCAATCACAGAGACATCGGTAGATGCATAAACCTGGAGTGGTCCAAAAGTCATCCAGGTATCCTGGAGAAGCTTGCCATGAGCGGCGTAAAACCGGACCGTATTCCCCAGAACGCGCCCATCCGAACTCACAAACAATGTATGCTCCTGCTGAAAGCCGCCCTGAAGATTCTGCTTTACAAACCAGGAGTGAGATGAGGAAACGTTGCTTGGAAAGCTCTGTACAAATTGTTTGCCAGCAAGAGATGGAGTGGCCGGCAAAGGATGTGTAAGACTCTGTGTTGTCTTTGTGTATCCGCTCGCCTGAAGCTTTGCTACATCCGCGAATAGAGGTAGGAGAGAGAACATGTTATTTGCATTCACTGGCTTGCCAGGAGAGCTGCACTCTTTCTGAGAATAACCCGCTCCGAAAGAGACAATGAGCGAGGAGGCCGTTTCCTCAATTTCTTGATAGAAAGAACCGTCAGTGTAGGTGTAACGGCCATGAGTACGGGTAGGTACGCCATCACTGCCAACCTCAAGCCAGATTTCTCCTGTCACGGCTTTACCGTTAGCAGGGTCAGGGCCGTCAGGAGTAAAAGTATAGGTGGTCTGTGTCCATTGCAGCGTCTTACCAGCGAAGTTCGGTATCATTCTCCAACTACTGACTTTTTGATCCTGTTGCGGTGGTCTGGCTGATTTACTGCTCTGGTTCTCAAACGTAGAAGCGCCGACAGGGCCTGAACTAACAAGAGAGATAGTAATAAAAAAAGCGCATATAGCGACACTGCTGAGGATTGCGAGCGTCGTCCATCGTCCTTGTGAACGACTCATGATATACCTCCTTTCCTGACTCAGGTTGATATTTCCTGACCAGGGGAACTCTGGCTACGATAGCTACAAAATTTTCAGAGAACGATTGACATATATATAATATAATACATCAGAATTATAAGTTACGTCAATGGCTATTCTGGGGATATTCCTTTATAATTGACGTTGAGACTCTCTGGAATCTACCCAGAATAGCGGCACTCTTCTCACGAGAATGCCCGGCAATCAGGTTTATTCTGACGTAGCACCTCTCGAACCGGCGTGCTATACTACAACATATGCCAGTGTCAGGGGTATCCAGTGGGGAAAAGAGAGAAATAGATGCAAAAAGTCCAGCTATGCCTGCGAACAGGCGTAAAACTGCTACTAGGGGTGGTTCTGGGGGCGCTGCTCGTCGTGATGCGCTATATTTTGAGAACGCCTCAACCACTGGCGAGCAGGCTGCCGGGCGAGGCACATCTCTATAGATGGAAGCATGGGCATATTTTCTACAAGGTGCTCGGCGATGAGCAGGCGCCGCCTCTGGTGCTGCTGCATGCGCCGGGTATAGGTGCGTCCTCTGATGAGATGCGCAACCTGGTCGGAGAGCTGGCGCAGCGCTATCGTCTTTATGCGCCTGATCTGCCGGGCTACGGCCTGTCAGATCGTCTTGCGCTGGATTATTCGGCTGATACTTACGTCGCGTTCTGCCGCGATTTTCTGACCGAAGTTGTGCAACGCCCGGCGGTGCTGCTGGCGAGCTGTCTGAGTTGCAATTACAGCATAGCTGTCGCAGCCTGCACGCCAGAACTTTGTAAGCGTCTGGTGCTGCTTTCACCGGCCTCGCTGTTCAGGCCGTCCCACTCTCCGCTCTGGCTGGCGCTGCTGGCTGCCAACCCGCTGACGGGCTTCGTGCTCTACGCTCTGCTCACCATGCGTCCTGTTTTGCACGCTCTTCTGGTCCGTGAATATGGACGGGTGAGTGATGACGAGCTGGATTACCGGTCGGCGGCGGCGCACCAGTTAGGCGCGCATCGCGCTGTGCTGGCGCAGTTCAGCGGCAGGCTAAACCTGGATGTCTCACAGTACCTGGCGGCAGTGCAGCAGCCGGTTCAGTTTATCTGGGGAGAGCGAGCCTGGCTGATCACACCTGCGCGATCACGCCTGCCACTACATACTCAGACTGCGCTCATCGCTGATGCCGGTTCGCTGGCTCATGAAGAGCGTGCCGGGCAGGTGGTGGCGGCGATGGACAGGCAACAGGAAGCACCGCCTGTGGCCCTGCCACCGGACGCCTCGCAGAGCAGAGAAGAAGAGCGTGCTCCGCCCGCTGCTGCAACTGTACTGCCGCGAGACGAGGAGACGGCAGAAACGCAGGAAGCGGAGACCGAAGAGCCGGACGAACAGATCGCTTTACAGGCTCAAGTCGAAGCATACTGCGTGAAATGCCGGCAGAAGCGCCTTATGGAGAACGCGCACAGAATCGTGACAAAAAACGGGCGCAACGCAATGGAAGGCGTCTGCCCGGTTTGTGGAACAAAGTTATTCCGCTTTGTGACCGGTTAGAAAAGTGGCAGAATTCCTGCGAGAAGCAGGGAAGCAGTCACTTGACGTTCCACAAGCTACGACGTATAATCTCCCGCATATGCGTTGCACGCCAGTGCCTTGCTTTCTGTTCAAGACGCAGCAGGGCGCTGTCGCATCGAAGCCGGGGAGGCAACAACCGGAGCGTATTGTATCGGGAAACACGCAGGTATGGAGAGGCGGGAATCTGAAAATTACTGGTAAATCGAATATCTCACAGGAAGAGGAGTGTAGCTTATGAGTATTAGTGGACAGAGTGACGCTCAGTCTGAACGCAAACTATATCGTCTGACGCCAGAAGGCTTTGCGAAAAAGCAGGAACGCCTGGACTATCTGCGCAATGTGAAGCGCAAAGAGATTGCTGATTATATCCATGAGGCGAAAGAAGCTGGTGATATCAGCGAAAGCAGTGCATATGAAGATGCCAAAAACGAGCAGGCGAAGGTCGAGGGAGAGATTATGCAACTAGAGCAACTGCTCTCACTTGCTGAAATTATGACACCTGATATGCATGATGTAGAAGAAGGTCCGTTGACAGCTCGCATCGGCACGGAAGTTGAGGTATCGAATGATAATGGCACGAAACGCACCTTCAAGCTTGTAGAAACATTTGAGGCTGATCCAAAAGCCGGTTTAATCTCTGATCAGTCGCCTGTGGGAAAGGCCCTCATGGGACATAAAGTGGGGGATTCGGTCAGCGTATCGACGCCCGGCGGTGTGACCATGTATACTATCCTTGCCATCCGACCGATGTTCTAAAGCCTCTTCTCTGCCTGTATGCAGTCCATCGTGCTCTGCAATCCCCGCGCTTTCTGAACGCATAGTCTTCTGCTTGTGTGGAGCAGGTCGCGTCATAGAGCTACAGACGTGCGACCTGCTCCATCTTTTTTCAGGCATGGGTTGAGCCATCGGGCATGATTGCGCCTTTGAGCGATTTCACTGTGCTAATTGTTGCTGGGTGAGGTTTGTCACATCTTTCAGGTTGGCTCCACTGAGATTCGCTCCGGCCAGATTAGCCTGTCGTAGATCACAGCCATGCAGGTCGGCTCCGCTCAGATCCGCATTACTCAGGTTAGCATATTGCAATTCGGCATAGCTCAGATTGCTGCCGCGTGCGTCAGCGCCGTGCAGGTCGAGACCAGACAGGTTGGTATCGCGCAGGTCCAGGTTATGCAGGTTCGCGTTATGGGCGTCAAGCTCACGCAGGTTGATGATCGGCGTATCGTTGCTGATCAGTTTCGTCTCATAGAGGAAGCGTAGCAGCGCGCCTTTACCATTGGAATTGAGTTGGCGCAAGGTACTGCCAGTCTCAGTACGCGCAACCAGTTGCTGAGTTGAGGGCGACTTTGATTCGCGCAGTCCATCGTGCAGCATCATATCGGTGATGCGGGCCTCGTAATTACTGAGAATAGCCTGCTGCTGCTGATCTGCGGCCACCTGGAGGGCGGTATCATGCTGCTGGCGGTTGGCCTGAAGATTCAACTGGTACTGTTCTATACTGAGCCAGGTGAAGCCTGCGATGAGAATAAGAGAAGGGAGCAGCAGACGCAGCCAGTCGAAGCCAGTTCTTGCAGCTTTCTGCTTGCTGACATGTGGGGAATCTTCCATCAACTGTCTCCTGCTTTTTTATTTATCAGCGTGACGAGAACAGGAAAAGTGAGAGCGGACACGCTCATAACGTTATAAACATTATACGTTATGGGAGACTGTATCTGTACCTGAGGGTGAAAAAACAGGCATACTCGTAGGAGCCTGCGAGGCGATCCTGCATTTGGCTTCTTCTCTATACTGAAAACAGACAGTTAGCTAAGCGTTATGCGGTTCGTTCGCAGAAGCGAGCGTAGCTCTTTTGTTGAACGAATCGCTGCGTAGCTCTCGAACGCTCTGCGGCTGCCGGGTGGTAAAAATGCCTGCCTGATTCAGGGAGAGCCAGGAGAGTGAAGGCGGGATATTCCCGGTCATCTCGTCTTCCTGGACCAGGTGAGCGATCCACTCAATAAAAATAACTGGTGAATCACTCGAAGGAGGAAATAACGTGGCTCAAGTCAGTCCAAAAGATGTAGAAAAGTTTCTGAAAGGCGTTGACTATCCTGCCCGCAAACAGGATCTGATCAGGCATGCTCAGCAGCAGAACGCCGATCAGCGCGTGCTTGAGACACTCAGGCAGTTGCCTGAGCAGACCTTTGATGGACCGATTGCTGTCAACAGGGCCATCGGAGAAGTCGAGCGCCAGGCAGGGTCAAGCCAGCAAGGTCAGCCGCGTAGCACTACCAGATAACAGCGGTAATGCTCATCGGGCCTTTCTTTCTCAAGAAGGCTGCGTTTAGCGGAAAGCTCTTCCTCTCTCAACAGGGACCGGGATCACTGATCCCGGTCCTTGCCATGTTCAATGTGTTCAGCATCATCCTATACCGGCAATCAAGATTCCTGTTGTTGTTCCTGCGTCGCCTGTGTCTCTGTCAGAGTCGCTGGATCAGCCTGGACGGCGACGGCGACGGCTATCGAGAACTGTGCCAGATCAGCGATGCTGACATCGAAGGCATTGAGGCCAAGTTGCTCGGCGCGCTGCTTCGCCCGGCCATACAGGCGCACTGTCGGGCGTCCACTGCGCAGTTGCACAATCTCCATTTCGCGCCAGGCCACACCGTGCAGACCTGTACCCAGAGCTTTGCTGATCGCCTCTTTGGCTGCGAAACGCCCGGCCAGGCGCGCCGCTTTGCCGCGACACTGCCGCACCTCGGCCTCACTGAAGACGCGCCGCAGAAAGCGCTCGCTATGCTTCTCATAAACTTTGCGGATGCGCTCCACTTCGATGATGTCAATGCCGACAGCAATATTGACCCCCTGCGGCGCGTGCAGCGGCACCGGCAGACCGGCCACACCGCCCGGCCCGAAAAGCCAATCGGGAACCCCCTCACCAGGTCGGCTGACCAGTGGCGTAAAGTAAAGTGGCCGGTCTTCCTGCATCACTGCTCCTCTTCCAGAGCGGCATTGTGCTGGCTCAATACACTGGTAGTGTCGCCCGGCGGCAACACCGAAGGCGCCGGACCGCTGCCACGCCCGATGCCGCGATAGATGAAGCCACAACGGTTCATCTCCGCTGGCTCATAGATATTGCGGCCATCAATGAGCACGGGACGGCGCATCAACCTGTGGATTTGTAACATGTTCAGTGACTTGAACTCGTTCCAGTCAGTGATAACTACCAGCGCGTCGGCGCCTTCGGCCACCTGGTAAGGATTCTCGCAGAAGGTGATTGCTTCCATGTTGATGCCCTCGTGTTCGAGCGCCTGCCGGCCAGTCTCTCTGGCGACCGGATCATAGGCGCGAACCTGCGCGCCCTGGTTTGTCACCCAGCGGATGATATCAACGGAAGGAGCTTCGCGCATGTCATCAGTATTCGCCTTAAAGGCCAGGCCGAGGACACCGATTGTGCAGCCGCGCAGCGAGCCGAGGATGCTGATGAGCTTCGAGACGACCAGGCGACGCTGATCGTGGTTGATCTCCATGACGGCGTGCAGCAACTGCGGGTGCAGTCCTGCCTCGTCGGCCATGTGGGCTAACGCTCGTACATCTTTGGGAAAGCAGCTTCCCCCGTAACCGATACCTGCATCCAGAAATGCTCGTCCAATGCGCTTATCATAGCCCATGCCATTCGCTACCTCTTTCACATCAGCGCCCAGGCGTTCGCAGATCTGCGCGATCTCATTGATGAACGAGATCTTGGTAGCCAGGAAGGCATTGGAGGCGTATTTGATCATCTCGGCAGTGTAGAGGTCTGTGACCATGATATGTGTGCGCAGCGGCAGGTAGAGCCTGGCGACCTTGTAGGCCGCCTCGCTATCTGACGAACCCAGCACCACGCGGTCAGGCTGCTGAAAATCCTGAATTGCATTGCCCTCGCGCAAGAATTCGGGATTGGAGACCACCGCGAATGTCACATGTGGCCGCTTGAGATTGTTGCGAATGACGCGCGAAACGACATCGCCGCTGCCGACGGGAACGGTACTCTTGTTGATCACAATAGCATAGTGATCGAGATGTTCGGCAATACTACGCGCAGCGGATTCGACGTAGCGCATATCTGCGCCGCCCTGGCCGTCGCCTGTAGGTGTGTTGACGGCGATAAAAATGAATTCGCTGTTATCCAGGCCCTCGGCATAGCTGGTGGTAAAGCGCAGGCGGCCTGCCTGTACGTTGCGTTCCACCATCTCTTCCAGCCCCGGCTCATAAATAGGCAGTATCCCGCGTTTGAGGCGATTGATCTTCTCCTCGACAATATCAACGCAAGTCACCTCATTGCCCATATCGGCAAGACAGGTGCCTGTCACCAGCCCGACGTAGCCGGTGCCAATCACACAGATAACTGACACGATGCTGCTCCTCTATTCTATAAAGCACGATAGCTTCTTCAAAGTACAACAGTCTCCTCAAAGAAGAATCTACTCCTCGGCGGAGACGAAAGGATTTTCAGATTTCTCTTCAATAATCGTTGTCGGCTCGCCATGTCCTGGAAAAACCATCAGGTCATCGTCAAGCGTATAGAGTTTATGACGAATGGAAGCCTCAATCTGGCTATAATTTCCCCCTTCCAGGTCAGTGCGTCCGATGCTGCGGCGGAAGAGCGTGTCGCCGCTGAACACGCAGTGAGGGTGGCTGACCAGGCACACACTGCCCGGCGAGTGGCCGGGAGTATGGAGCACCTTGAGGGTCAAAGTGCCAAAAGAGAGCATATCACCTTCCTTGAGCAGGATATCCGGCTGGCGCCTGACGAGCGGCGCTGTGCGTCCCAGAAGCAGTGCCATGCGTGCGTCGGTATACATAAAGACGTCAGCCGGGTGAATGGCGAGCGGGACCGGATAAACCTCGCTCACAGCATCGATCGCGCAGATATGGTCAATATGCCCATGCGTATTGATAATATACTTAGGAGTGAGCTGTAAATCGCTGATCATTGCCAGAATGCGCTCCGGCTCGTCGCCCGGATCAATAATGACTGTTTCATGTGTTCGGGGACAGCCGTAAAGATAGCAGTTCTCCTGGAACAGGCCCACCGTCACGCGAGCAACAATGGGCGTAAGCTCCTCGCTAACCTCTGTTTCTCTCATGACCGTTTTCTCCCTGCCTTCCTTCCCAATTTCGATAGTTTTTGATCGCAAATCTATTTGAAAAGTGAAAACGGAGACCTCCCCATTCACGTTAACTTCAAGGAGCCAGCCCCCGCTCTTTGTCCTCCAATTTTCTTCGTACATAGCGTTATTTTATCTGGTAATGCTGGACCCATTATAACATAGGGCTTTTTCTTCGGTATCTGATACCAAGTTGCTTCCAGAGAAGCAACTTGGTATGAAATCTTGATAGCCGTTCGAGATCCGTCCCGCCACCGGCGGGACTGGCAAGATGCTGGCGCATCTTGCCCATCTGAACGCAAGGGAGTATGACAATGTTTGATGGATAGCGGAAAATAGAGACGGGATTGAGAGAATCTATGAGGATTTTGCTTGCCATACAGGTAGACGACGAGCAAGAAGTAATGTAAAATGGCTAAAAAGGACAGGTTGTTTCTGTCCAGGTCGTGGTACCAGGACACGGCCTCCAATGGCAGATGCCAGTTTGCCAATGCCAGAGCTCAGGAAGCCCAGGAGGAATAAGGGAAAATGTCAAGTGACCCGTTGGAGAGAAGAGGCTATCGTAGAAGTCCCGGTCGCCAGTATGGGTACGACTACGATCCACTGAGGTCATACAGTGAACGCAGTCAGAGCGGGCAATTGAATGGCACAGCACCAGGGAAATCTGGAGCACTACGCCCCGACCCCCGTAGAACTCGACAACTCTTACGCCAGCAAATCCTCGCCAGCAAGACACGCCCCGCCGAAGAGAGCGATTCCACCCCCTATGAAGAGGAACAGTTACAGGAAGTTGGAGAGCGTTCACGTTATCTTCTTACAGAACCGGCAGAAGAACCTTTTGGCAGCACCTACCTGCGACGCCGCGCCGCACAGGATCGCTATACCCCATCAACCAGGGAGTTGATGGCAGGCGGCATAGCACGGGAAGAGGAAGCGTGGGAAAATGTTGAGGAGAATGTTGAGGAGGACGGCGACGCTTATGTTGATCCACTGGATGCCTCGCCGGACTATGCTGACTATGCCGAAGATCTGGAAGAAAATTTCGTCGAACGACCGACCAGCGTACGTACACGCCGGTTTGCTCCTGTACGCAGCCGTCGCCCGCTGCGTGAACTGGATTACCCGCAAGAAGAGCAAGACTATTACGAAGAAGAAGAAGAAGAACCGCCCGCATCCAGGCCACGCAGACGTCGTCGTAAGCACAAGCTCTCACGGCGCGGTATGCTGATCGGACTGGGTGCTGCTGCCGTAGCCGGCACTGGCATCGCTGCCTACCAGTTGGGACCAAAGATCCCACAGGCTGTGAATTCCGTCGGCACGAATATCGAAAAACAGCTCCAGGATGCCTTTAACCAGGGCGTAGCCCAGGGGGCGAACGCGGTCCGTAAAGAGTTTATTACTACGCTTAACAGCCTGGAAGGTTTTTCCCTGGAAGGAGCCATGACAGCCGCTCGTCTGACACGTGTTGCCTACGATGTGTTTGTCTCACCGATCGTCAAATTCGGCTCGGCCCTGACTGGCGATTTCCTCAAAGGGATGCTCTCCGCTTTCAAAACGGCTCGTGGCTGGCTCGCCGGCGCTTACCAGGATAATGCCACACTGCAAGCTATCCAGAAAGTGCTCGAGAGCTGGGTTGACCAGATCAATACGATGCCCAAGCAGCTCGATGCCATCACTCAGACTGACCTTGACGGCGCCCAGGCGTATCTACGCGCCCTGCAACGCAAACTCGAAGAGGAAAAGGCAAAACTGAATAACCCGCAGGCAACGCCCGCTGTGCAACCCACTACACCGCCTGCCGGGAAACAGCCTGCCCCTCAGCCTACACCAAAGCCGAAGCAATAGGGCTTCTTACGAGGCGATGAGGAATTCTTTTGCAGAGAGAGATAACGCAAGAACATCCCTCCAGGGAACTACAAGTTCCCTGAACTCTCATATGGGCGTAGAGTCAGGTAGAACGAAAAAGAGGGGCAAAAGGTAAAGTGTTGTCCACAAAAAGCACAGCGCAGCAGCTATGGCGCATTGACGATCTCGCCCGGCTCTGCGGCCTGCCAAGCCGAACTATCCGCTTCTATAATACTCAGGGACTTCTTCCCGCACCGGTAATGCGCGGGCGTGTCGCATACTATCACCAGGAACATGTACATATCCTTAAAACCATCCGTGACCTGAAAGCGCAACACCTGCCACTGGAAAGCATCAAACAACTGCTGGCAATCCGCGCTCAACATGGTGAAATACAGATGAACCTGGCGCTCAAACAACGATTGATGCGCACATTTACATCAAACAATCAACAGGTCCGTTTCAGCCGGCAGGAACTGGCGCAGAAAGCGGAAGTCACCGAGGAGCAGGTCGAGCTGTTAGAGCAACAGGGCTTGCTCTTCCCCATAGAAAGTGAAGGCAAAAAGATCTTTTCCGGCGATGATCTGCTGCTGCTCGAACTCTATCAACGTCTGGAGCGCCTGGGCCTGCCGCTGGCTCTGCCGGCCCTGATCCGCTTCCAGTTGCGTCAACTCGTGCGCAGCGAGATCGCGGCTTACGAGCAACACCTGCTGCCACACTGGCGTGCAGATGGCATGTCGCTAGAACAGCAAACTCAGCAATTCGAGCAACTGCTCACGCTCACCGATACACTGATCTCAGTTATGCACCGTAAACTGCTCTATCAGATTTAACCTTTATTTATCTTTGTAGCTTCGTCAGATTCCTTTTTCTCAGATTCCTTTTTCCCCTGCTTTTCCTCATCGGCCTGACTCTCTACTTTTTCCTCTCTCGCCTTTTGAGGAATGCCATAGGTGGCTGCTGGCTCGCCTTCAAGCACAGGCCGCGAGAGCGGGGAACGCAACACCCAGTAGGTGATGGGCAACAGGAGAAGAAAGAGCACGAGCGAGGTCCACTGTGCCTGCTTGAGGCCCCAGTCGAGGCCCAGGAAGTTAACAATAAGATTATCGCGTACAAAGAACAGCAGGAATTGCGAGACAGTATAGAAGTAGAGGTAGATCACACCCAGCACGCCGGGGCGGGTGATGCGGCGCGAGAGGTAGAGCAGGATGAGCAACATCACGATGTTGGTCAGCAGCTCATAAGCGGCAGCAGGCTGTACGGGAACATTGCAGGTCTCAGGCCGCAGGCAGGCCCAGCTCGCGGGATGTTGATAGACGGTTGACCAGGGTAGCGTGCTCGGATAGCCAATGATATCGCCGTTGATGATATTGCCGATGCGCCCGAAGATCTGCCCGGCGGCAGCGAAGAGGACGCCGGCATCGACCAGCACAAAAGGATTGACATGCTCGGCACGGGCGCGCCAGAAGAGCGTGGCAATCACAAGGAAGATCGCCCCGTAGAAGGCCATGCCTCCTTCCCAGGTCGCCAGAATACGCCAGGGCTGTAGCAGATAATGCTCCACCAGGTCAGGCTGCTGGATAACGAAGTAGAGGCGTCCACCAATCAGGCCGGCGGCAATACACCACCAGAGGATGCGATAGAGCATATCCTGATCGATGCCCTTGCGTTTTGTATAGCCTCTGATCACCCATAGCGCAACGATGATGGCGACGACGTACATCAGGCCGTACCAGCGGATGGTGAGCGGACCAAGATGAAAGATCACCGGGTCGATATTCAGGTAGATATACGGCGGACCGATGCGCAGCCAGCCCCAATCAATCAGGTAAGCAAGCGGGAAGACTCCCATGAATTACTCCTGCGAAGACTCATAGACTTTATGATTTTGTCTTCCCTATGATAGTACCTCTCAGGCAGAGTTGCAAGTAATATTAGATCCCTTTAAAAAATAAAAACTGGGGGATACTCGTCTCCCTTTAAGGGACTACACTCCGCTACACAGGGACCCGGCAGGCCCCGCCAGGGGCGCTCCTGCCTGAACCCCTGCTTTTCGTTCAGTCAAATCAGATCAGCTCGAAATAGCGGCGACGCTCCCAATCGGTGACGGCGCGCTCGAATTCGCGCACTTCCCAGCGGCGCGTGATGGCCAGGTGCTCGACGAAATCGGTTCCCAGGTATTCACGGGCGAACTCGCTCTGTTCAAATAAGTCAGTAGCGGCAGTAAGATTGCGCACAAGCGGGCGGATCTGGCCGCTCTCCAATGCGCTGGCGATGGTTGCCGCGTTGTAGGCGTTGCCATCGAGACGGGCGGGCAGGTCGAGTTGGTGTTCGATACCGTAGAGGCCGCTGGCGAGCATGGCGGCGAACACAAGATAGAAATTGGCATCGGAGCCGGGTACGCGATTCTCCAGCCGGATAGCCCGTTCCCCGTTATTAATGACGCGCACGGCGCAGGTGCGGTTATCCATGCCCCAGCTTGTGTTGAGAGGCGCCCATGTTCCTTCGATGTAGCGTTTGTAAGAATTAATCACGGGGGCGTAGAGTACCTGTAATTCGGGCAGTTTATCCAGGATGCCGGCCAGGAAATAGCGCATGGTGCGGGACATATGACCTTCAGCCGCTTCATCCCAGAAGACATTGCGCTGCGAATCGCGGTCCCACAGGCTCATATGGGCATGCCCGCTGCTACCGTCTTCGCGGTCGTTCCACTTCGCCATAAAGCTCGCGGTATAGCCTTGCTGGTGGCAGATTTCTTTCGTGCCGTTTTTGAAGAGCATGGTGTGGTCGGCGGCAGTCATAGCATCGGCGTAGTGTATGTTCATCTCATACATGCCGGGTCCGTGCTCGCGGTTGTAGCCTTCGATCTCGATGCCATGATCACGCATCAGGCTGGCGATGCGCCCGATCAGGTGGTCATCGGCGCTGGCCTGGCTGATGACGTAGCAATTGGTGCCTGGATTGAGCGGGGTGAGGCTCGTGCTGAAGTCTTTTTCGCGTAGCGACATCTGCGTTTCGCGGAAGAAGCGGATCTCCAGTTCGGCGGCGGCCATCGCCTCATAACCCAGAGCGTGAGCGCGTTCGATGACTTTGCCGAGCACGTAGCGCGGAGCCACAGTCACGGGATCACCCTGCTCGGTCCACACATCACAGACACAGGAAGCGACACGATCTTCCCAGGGGACGAGGGCGAAGGTGGCAAAATCCGGCTTCATAACGAAGTCGCCAAACCCCCGATCCCAGTTGCTGATCTTGAGGCCCGGCAGCACGTTTTCTGCAATATCCCAGCCGAAAAGTACGTCGCTCTGGGCGAAGCCGTCGGCCAATGAATCCAGAAAGAAGCGCGCGGCCACACGCTTGCCACGAAAAACGCCGTCGATGTCGGGCGCGCCGATCTTGATGTACTCAGCCCTGCCCTCTTCGATGAGCTGTTTCACGTCGTCGAGGTTCATCAGACAGAAATCCTTTCTTGGTGCTGGCTTTCTACTGTTGCAGGCAGAGTAGCATGCCGGTTATATCTCGTCAAGTAGAGCAGGAACCGGGCCTGCAAGGCGGCGTTATGAGGCGACAGCACTGTGGCGAGACTTGAGGGCCGCCCGCAAGAGAGGACGCGCGCGCTGGAAATAAGTCTTGGCAGTGTTTTCAGGCATGTTCAGACGGTGGCCGATTTCACCAAAACTGAGTTCCTCGGTATAGCGCAGAAATACTACCCGGCGAAATCTGAGCGGCAACTGCTGAATGGCACAATGTAGATGTCCCTGTAAATCGTTCTGCTCAGCTACTTCATCAGGCTCCGGCGCCGGATCAGGAATAGTATTGATCAATGAGATGTCCTCGTCTTCTTCGGCAGCATCAAGCTCGCAGAAAAGCAGCGGGCGCTTGCGCCGCTTCTCATCCATACAGCGATTCCAGGCGACCTGGAAGAGCCAGGACTTGAGGGGGGCTTTGCTGCGTGCGGAGTGCAGGTTGTTATGTAGCCGGGGGATGGAAATGTAGAGTTGCAAAAAGACGAACTGTGTGACATCGCGTGCCTGCTCGTAGTCGCCGAGGCAATGACTGGTGAAGTTGTAAAGAGCTGTGTAATAGCGCCACACAAGAGCCTCGAAGGCTCTGTGGTTGCCCGCGTGTACCTGCTCGACAAGCGCGTCGTCGGCAAGTTTGGCCAACTCCTGCTGGCTTTTTTCCTCTATATACATAGAACATGTTCCTCATGTCTTAATCAATATTTTACGTGTCAGAGTATATTATAGATTTTACGCCATCAACGTCTATAGCCAATCTACCATAGATACCTCAGAAAAACTTCAAAGAATTGTAAAAATTTTGTATAACTGCTCCCTGTCCTGCGCCTGGTAGCTGAACAACGTTGACAGCAGGGCCTGAGATGAGTAAGATAAAAAAGACGGATAGAAATGCAGCAAAAAGTCTGGCAGACTGCGTACTATTATAGTATAGTGTGTGGTGCGCAAAGAAAAATTTGTGATTGATCGAGAGGGGGATCGGCGCATGCCCAGGACGCCGCCGCACGACGGCGAGCAGCCAGAAACACTACCAACGATTCAACAAACTCGCCGCCATAGATACAAATACACGGCATCTCTCCGTTCCCGGCTGTCCCACTCTGATGAGGACCACCCTGAGATACCCCGTATCAGACGTGCCTCACTCTCTCCGGCAGAGAATCAGGTGGCGCGGCCCCGACCCTCTCCTGTCCATCGGCGAGCCGAGCGAGTGATAGACGCCATTGAAGCCGGAGCTGACGATGCACGCGAGCAGGAGCAGGAAGAGGTCTCTGAACTCCCTGAAACAGGGAAGATCGTTATCACTCCGCGCCGGCGCACACAACGAATCTATGAGCCGCCGCCATCTACACAGAGGCGCATCCGCAGGCACCTGCACTACAAGCCTGCTCGTAGCCTTTCCTATGTGCCGCTATTGAGCAGAATATTACCTCTTCCTCTTAAATCTCATCACCTGATTCTACCAGGTATTTTATCTGCTTTACTTGTTATGCTGTTTCTTATCTTTATAATGATCAATACATTTCATGACGTACTCACTCGTACTCCTGTTATTATCACTCGCCCCGGCCAGGGGACGCAGAGCGCCAGCCGCCCGCTAGCAACAGGGAGTGGCCAGTCCGCTGGCCAGCGGAATCTTGTTATCAAGCCGACGACCACCGATCATCCACCTCCACCGGTCTATGCCAGTGCCGCTTACGTGCTGGACGTCGATAGCGGGGATACGCTCTATGCCCATAATCCTTTTACTCATCTTCCCATGCTCAGTACGACCAAGCTCATGACCGCTCTGATCGCGGCTGAGCAGGGCAGGCCAGATCAGACCATTACCATCAATGATACCATTGCTCACGACCTCGACGTACAGTTGTCTGCTGACAGTGCGCTGATGGGAGTGAAAAAAGGTGAAACCTACACCTTGCGCGATCTGCTCTACGGCGCGTTGCTGGTCTCTGGCAACGATGCCTGCATCGTCATTGCCGATGGGCTGGCAGGCAACGTTCCGAATTTTGTTGCTAAGATGAATGCGCGTGCAAAAGAACTGGGCATGAACGATACGCATTTTATGAACCCGCATGGCCTGATGGAGAAGGATCATTATTCCAGCGCGCATGACCTGGCAATACTTGGTAAGTACAGCCTGAGCAATCCTCTTGTACATGAGATCAGCGGGACAAAAGAATATAAGATTCCACAGACTGATAAACATGCGGCGCATGACCTGTTCAACGGGAATCAGTTCCTCTGGTGGTATCCCGGCGTGGACGGCGGCAAGCCGGGTTGGGATGGACGGAAAAATTTCAACCAGGTCGTTTCGGTTGTACGCAACCATCGCCATCTGATCGGCGTCACGCTCAATACCATCGACTGGTGGACCGACATGCGCGATCTAATGAACTGGGGATTCGGCATCTTCGACTGGGTTTCGCCCTATGACGCCGACCTGCAACATCCCATCCCTTTTGACGTCGATTGGGATTACTTCAGCAGAGACAAAAAAGAGAATACCATCCCGACCGGCGACGGTGGCCGCTACTATATCTACACCGGGTATAGCGTCTCTGATCCCATTCTCGCTTACTTTGATAAAAATGAGGGCCTGAAGAAATTTGGCTTCCCGCGCAGCATGCCGGTCTCGACAGACACAGTGGTGGCGCAGAAATTCGATCATGGCACGATACGGTGCGAGATCAGGACGAAAGCGTGCCAGTCAGTGTGATCAGGTGTGATCGGGTGGGGGACCGGGCGTATCCCCTTTTGATATCAGCGGCGTGAGTGCTCGGCCAGACTCTGGCGATACTCGCGCCAGCGTTGCAGGCGCAGCAGACTCCTGTCGAGTTTGAGGCGACGGCGCAGTTGCCATAGCAGTAACAGCCATTGCAAGATGGATTCGGCAGTTATGGCCCCGGCCAGGGCCAGCGGAATCGAGAGAATGACCAGCGGTCCGCGATCCTTGAATACGTCCAGGAACAGTACAATTAGACCGGTACGCAGTGCGAGACCGAAGGTGTTAGCCAGGAAAGGAGTGAGCGCATCTTTCAGTGCGAAGAAACCGCTTGACAGTAAACTGGCTGCTGACATGCCCGGTATTGCCAGCGCGTAGCCGATCAGTGCCAGGTAAGTCATATCGGCTGAATGCTGATCGAAAGCGCCATGCTGGAAGAGCAAGCGAATGAGCAGTTGTCCAAGCACGATCAACGCGATCAGGGCCGGCACAGTGAGCATGATCGAGGCTCCCATAATCTTGAGAGCTGTCTGGCGCATGCGTACGTAGCGTCCCATCGAGGCATGCAACGAGAGATGAGGCAGCAAGGACTGGCCGATGGCCTGCCCGATCAGCGCCACCGGCAGTGCCTGGAGCATCTCGGCGTTGTGTAGCACCGACAGGCTTGATTGGGGGAGAAATGAGGTAAAGAGGGTATCGACGATTAACGCGACGTAGGCGACACCGATTGCCAGCGCGTTAGGAATCAGCAGACGTGCCGTTTCAAGCAGACCGGGGTGACGCAGATTCCAGGAGAACAGGTAGCGCGCCTTCTGTTTGCGCAGACCCGGTATCTGTACCAGCACCTGGAGTACACAGGCAATCAGAACTCCCACTGTTGGCCCGTAGATGCCGATGGCCGGCATAGCCATTGTGACCAGTAATCCGCCAATGATACCGAAGTTGTAGACCGCGATGGCGAAAGCTGGCAGTAGGAACTGCCGTTTGCTGCTCAGGACCGCCGTTGCTACGGTGCTCAGGCCGAGAATGAGGGGTTGCAATAACAATATGCGCGTGAGCGAGGTTGTCAGTTCCTTCTGTGTAGGGGTATAGCCGGGGACGAGAATATTGCTCACGAATGCCGGTGCCAGTACCTCGGCAAGTAAGACCAGCAGCGTCATAAGGACCAGGAGCACGTTCAACACAAGACTGGCAAGACGCCATGCCTCATACTCGCCTTGCTGCTTTTCATATGAGAGGAAAACCGGAATGAATGCATGGGTGAGTGCTCCGCCGGCAACAAGATTGTAGAGTGTATCGGGCAGACGCGCGGCTGCATAATAAGCATCCGCTTCTGGACCTGTTCCAAAATATGCGTTGAAGATAATCTGGCGAATCACTCCCAGGCCGCGCGAGGCCAGCAACGCCAGGATGAACAGAAAAGCCGCTTCGACGATGCTGAAGCGCCGGATCGAAAAGTTTGCGCCGGGAAGAAAACTCTTCAGGTTGAAACGAAAAGTGCGTTTGTCCCAGAATTGCCAGAAAGGAGCGCGCTTTCTACGGGGAAGAGGCAGGGCCGCTGCTTTTTCTGGATCTTGCATTGCTTGTGTGGCGGACCTGGCCGGGCCGCTGAGCGGATCAACTGGTTTGTACGAAATATGCGCTACCTCCCTCTCACAAAACCGGCAATACAAATATTCCACCATCGGGACGCAGAACACCGGTAGTTCCATAAGCAGAGATGAGCTACCTCTGCTATTAGTAGAGACGAGCGAGCCTGGTAAAAGTAATGGGGAATTTTCGTCTTTAAGGAAAATTAGATTGACAGCATACAAAGAGGCCGGCACAACTGCCGGCCTCTTTGCTGCTTTCTTTCTGTTCAATACAGCGTTGCAGAGAGGAAGATAGAGATGCTCCTCATAGATGAGAACCAGCCTGCATCCTGAAAACCTCTATCTCTGCTGAGGGCAAAGTAGTATCAGGCCTGAGCCGTACCTGTGCTGCTATAGCGGGGGCGGCGGCGACTGATGGAACCACCCTTGCGTCCCGCTGCCTGTGCCTCTTCGCTGGTCCATTTATGCGCAGTTCCCAGGGCATGGGCAGCTTTCCCACCTTTGCTGGCAATCTCGCGCTTTTTCTCAGGACTCATCGACGCAAACCCTCTCCCGCGTCCTTTTTGTGTTTCCATTGATCCTTCTCCTCCTCTAAAACAAAGAATATGCAACTCTCGCTTTGTTTTGCTTTCTATCTGCAAAACAGTGTGACCTCCGAGAATCATTGGTAATCCCGCTTATACGGTAAAACGAGCCGTGAACGCAGGTTGCTCATCCGATCCCAGGATGCCATTTACCGACCATGCAGTAACCAGAATGTCCAGATGTTAAGGCGACATTCGGTTCCGC
>JADBKA010000362.1 GCA_014896635.1 Ktedonobacteraceae bacterium | reverse complement strand
GGCCTTTGTGTAGCAATTACTTCTCTCTCCCTTGTCATTCTGTTGCAGCGCATTTATACTAATACAGCGGAGTTAACAACTATCGGCGTTACCTGATCTTGCTCAGTGGCTGGATTGTTAAAGCACACAAACAAAAAGCAGGGCATATGGCGGATGAGCGTTTTTTCATCGGCAAGCTGATCGGTAACTATCGCCTGGTTGCCCCTATTGCAGCGGGCGCTTATGGCACTGTTTACCGGGCCGAGCACCAGTTGATCACCGGGCGTGTTGTGGCAGTCAAAATGCTGCACGCCTATCTGGAATCGAGCAGCCAGCGCGAGAAATTCATCAAAGAGGCACAGTTGCTTGAACTGGTGCATCATCCTCATATGTTGCCAATTTTCGATGCCGGCTTCTATAACGGTGTTCCCTACCTGATCACCGCCTATGCCGCTGGCGGTTCGCTGCGGGATCGCCTGCTTAAATTCCGTCTTCAGCCTCTTCCCCCTCAAGAAGCTGTGACTATCCTTATGCAGGTAGGCGAGGCCCTGCATCATGCCCACCTGCAAGGAATCGTTCACCGTGATCTCAAACCTGAGAATATCCTGTTTACCGAGCAGGGAGAGGCGCTCCTGGCCGATTTTGGCCTCGCCTCGACGCTTTCCAGTGCCAGTATGAGACAGACCGCCCATGTTGGCGGGACCCCTCCCTACATGGCTCCTGAACAGTTCAAGGGTACCGTCTGCCGTGAAAGCGATCAGTACGCCCTGGCCTGTATCGCCTATGAAATGGTGACGGGCCGTCGTCCGTTCGATGCCCCCGACTTCATCGCTATGGGCTTTAAACATACGACCGAAACGCCGGTTCCCCCCTCGACGCTCAATCCTCACCTGCCGCGATATATCGAACAGGCTATTCTCAAAGCAATGGCCAAGAAGCGCGCTGATCGCTTCCCGCACGTCCTGGCTTTTATACAGGCTCTACAGGCTCCTTCTTCGCCATTCTCTACATTCAAAGCTTTGCCGGCCAGAGTGCTGCATCGGCCTCGCCAGGAGCAGCCGCAGTATAGTAGCAATCCCTTACAGCGTCACAACCCGCTGGAAATTCAGCAATCTCAATACTTGCATAAGCAGCAGGAGCAGATTGCTAAGAGTCTGGCTGATTTCGAGCGGGCCATTCAGTTTGATCCCAGTTATGCCCGCACCCACAATAAAAAAGGTCTGACGCTGTTCCAATCTCAGCAATATAGCAAAGCTCTTGCGGCCTTCGAGCAGGCATGCCTGCTCGATACTACCAATGCCGAATACCATAACAATCGCGGCAGGGCATTCTACATGCTTGGGCAGTATGAAGCTGCCATCGCTGCCTATGACCACGCTATCGCTTTTGCGCCGAACGAAGCCAGCTATCGCAATTATCGCGGCCAGGCGCTTTACCAATTGAAACGTTACCAGGAAGCGCTGATCGCCTTCGAGCAGGCTATCCTGCTCGATTCAGCTTATGCCGAATATCATAACAATCGCGCCCGTACCCTCTACCAGTTAAAACGCTATACCCAGGCGCTGGTCGCTAGCGAAAAAGCCTGCCAGATCGACGCAACCTGTGCCAGCTACCGCCTCAACAGAGGAGATATCCTCTTCGCACTGCAACGCTACGAAGAGGCGCTGGACTGCTATAAACAGGCTCTGCGTCTGGAACCGGATAACGGCCTCTGTCATGCACGCAAAGCTGAGGCGCTGGACATGCTCGGCAAACGCTGGCAAGCCCGCCAGGCTCGCGCCCAGGCCAGAAAGCTTGGTTACAGCGATAAAGCCTGATCCTCATACTCACTGTTCGCTGCTGAGAGGTCTTCATGTGCTGGCTTATGGGCTGGCAGCAGGCGCAGCAGCTCACGGCGCACCAGTTTCCCTGCCGAATTGCGTGGTAGTTGCTCGACAATGTAAATCGCCTTCGGCAATTTGTAGCGCGCCAGGCGCTGCCCAGCGTAAGCCAGCAGTTCCGCAGTAGTGACCAGCGAGCCGGGACGCAGGCGCACAAAAGCCACCGGCACCTGACCCCATCGCTCATCATCCAGACCACACACCCCTGCCTCCTCTACCGCGTGATGGGCAAGCAGAACGGCCTCGATTTCGGCAGGATAGACATTCTCGCCACCGGAAATAATCAGATCCGCGCGGCGGTCGAGGACATACAAATAGCCCTCAGCATCCAGATAGCCAATATCACCCGTCGAGAACCAGCCGTCCTTGAAAGCTCTGGCCGTCTCTTCCGGCCTATCCACATAGCCTGGCGTAATCGTCGGTCCTTTGAGCATGATCACACCCGGTTCGCCCACCGGTGCAACGCGATCATCCTGCATAATACAAAGCTGAACGGGCATGAGCGGCTTACCGGCAGATCCGACCTTACGCAAAGCGTCTTCGGGAGCGAGCGTCGCTGCCTGCGAACATGATTCGGTAAGGCCGTAGGTTTGCAGAACGGGTATCTGCCGCCTCAGACAGTCTTCCAGCAACGGGCGCGGCGCGGGTCCTCCACCAAGCAATACACAGCGTAGTGAGGATGGATAGCGACGCTGCCAGGCATCCAGCGTCGCCAGCATACGCTGAAGCATGACAGATACGACTGAAACAATTGTCGCTCCCTCTTCACAAATGAGTTGATTGACGGCTACCGCGTCAAACTTCTCCAGCATGATCACGCCCATTCCATAGATGACACTGCGCATAAGAATAGAGAGGCCACCGATATGAAACAGTGGCATACAGGCAAGCCAGCGGTCATCATCGCGCAGTCCCATATTGAGCGCCGAGCCTACCGCGTTCCACCACTGCATGCCGTAGGTGATGATCACCCCTTTGGGGCTGCCCGTCGTGCCGGAAGTATACATGATCACGTGTGTTGCAGTCAAGTCGATCTCGGAGCGCAGAGGAATCTCAATTGCGGGCAATCTGTGTAACACTTGCTCGCCGCAGCATGCCTTGTGTGCAAAAGTAGCGCGCTCCAACTCTGGCATCGCCTGTCCAATCTCCGCAGCCGTAGCTGCATGATGTGCGTCGTTGACCAGCACCGTGACACGTGCGTCGCGCAGTTGCCAGCAGAGTTCAGCCAGAGAGAGACGGGTGTTGAGTGGGACAAGAATTGCGCCCAGGCGTATCAATGCATGCACAAAGACGACATAATCAGGGCTGTTAGCTGCCAGCAAGGCAACACGACTCTGTTCGCCTATACCCAGGTTGATCAGTTGCCGTGCCAGGTGAGAGGCGCGCCTGTCGAGTTCGGCGAAAGTCCAGTGCGTTCTGCCGCACTGTAATGCGAGACGATCAGGAAAATTCTCGGCAGAGCGCCTCAGCCAGTCAGGCAGCATAGGAGAAATAGATTCTATTCGATTCACGCTCCTCTCCTTATTTGATGATTCTTTTATCGACGTACTACCAGTATCAAATCCGTTTAAAGTGCGCTTTCTTCCTCTCCCAAAGGAGAAAAACAGGAAAAAAAGGATTTTTCGGGGGACACTCCCGTTCCCCCGCCAGGAGGGCGCAGCCCTCCTGGACCTCCCCTGAAAAGAAACTTGTCGCCCCGCCAGGAGGGCCTTGCCCTCCT
>JADBKA010000361.1 GCA_014896635.1 Ktedonobacteraceae bacterium | reverse complement strand
TTCCTGTTTGCGCCGACGGTAATAGAACGTGGAGCCAGACCGTCGGGACCTCTTCCGGTACCCGGCAAGGATACCGGATCGCATCTGCGGACCCCCATAACTTCGACTGGCGACCTGGGTCGATTTGACAGTTCACAACAACGCCAGGTCTTTCCATCGACGGGGAGGGTCCCGCGGCGTATCCGCCAGGACGACGAGGCGCTCCGTTTGTTAGAACGGGCTGGACTCTCGCGCTTACATCGACATCTGTTTCTTTTAATCGATGGACGCCGCACAGACGCGGAACTGATACGGCTTACGCGAAGACAGCCTCAGGAAGTCTATCGCTTACTTCAGGATCTAGAGCGCATTGGAATTATTCAGCAGTAGTACATTTTCCTGCTTGTAGTGTTTAAAGGATCTTCAGAATATGATGCAGAAAGAGCTAAAACCCCTGCGGCGCCGCCGGATTTCGCTATCTATCCACGTTTCTATCTGGCTGGTGCTTGCTGCTATCCTCCCGCTGGTCGTCACCGTGATAGCGACGGAATCGCTGACTCGCCCGGCTTTGATCGAGAGGGCGCAGAGCGAAATGGTCAATGATGCAAAAACTCGTGTGCAATTGATTGATACCTATTTCAAGGAGCGCCTTTTCGACTGCCAGACACTGACGCAGGTTCCCAGTATGCATCAGTATATGTACATGGCAGTGTATGCGCCCCCGCCTCAGACGCCGAAGGCCGTTTTTGAGGATGCGGTGCCACATGCCCTCTACGCTCTGCAAGCGGGCATGTTCCGCGATAAAAACTATATCACCTGGGCCGTATTTGATCCACAGGGCAAACCTCTGCTCTATCTTCCTAAAGATGCTCCGCCCAGACCTCATGGGAAGTCTATGGTGCCGCCAGAGTACGTGAATGCTGTGAAAAAAGGGGAAAGCTTTGTCTCGGATGTCTACTATCTGCCGAATATCAAAGAATCGGTCGTTGAAATCTATGCCCCCATTTTTAACACGGGCTTCCCAACCCCCGGCACAACCGCCCCAGACCATCGCTATCTGGGCTTTATGCGCGCAACACTGAAAATGACCTACATAAACACCATCGTCAAAGATGACCAGAACGCGAACGGGGCCGGCAGCTATGCCTTCATTACCGACGCCAATGGTGTCCGCATTGTGGATGTAGACGAAAATCGACTGTTTAAGAGTGTTGCACCCCTATCTGACGATGTGCAGCAGCGCATCAGCAGAGAAGCGCGCTATGGCAACACAGCCAATGTGCAGGTATTATCTGATCCGGCAGCCGCAGATTCTCTGCGGGATACGGCTCAGCAAGCACTGTTCCAGGCTCAACCGGCAACAAAAAACGAGCAGTACCAGGTCGTTCGCTATAAAACAACGGTGGTCCCCTGGGATTACTTTGTGCTCAGCCCGGTCAATACGGTGACATCGGTAGCAAATCAGCAGTTGCTGGTGACGGCCATCATTGCTGCTTTTGTGGCCCTGACAATGGCGGTAATCGGTCTGCTGGTCGGTCGCAATCTTACTCACCCGATTCTTACCTCGGTTGATTATCTGCGCGGCAGTAGCGAGTCGATGAGCACGCTTGCAACCAGGCAGCAAGACGCAGCTTCTGAGCAGATGTGGGTGGTAGACTCTTCTCAGGTGGGGTTGCAGTCGGTGCAATACTATACCGAAGCGACGTCTGTAGCGGCGAAAGAGCTGGGCAGAGTGGCAAGCGGGCTGATCCAGCACTGGAATCAGGCCAATGAGCGCGATGTCAAACAGGCGCTTGAACGCATCAATGCGGCGGCGCGCTATATTGAGAACGCCGCTCAGTACCAGAACATCAGTAATCAAAAACTGGCTACTGCGCTCAAAGTTGCAACTCAGGTGACTGAGCAGCTTGTCACCGGTACAACGGCGGCTTCCGATGCTGCGACACAGATGGAACAGGTTGTTACGCAATTGCGCAATGTGGTCGGCAAATAGTCTCCACTGCAATCATCCGCGTACGCTCGCGTAGCGGGGCAGATGAGTAGGAGAAGAGCTTGCAACGCCCCGGCGCGGGCATACGTATCTCCTTTAGAGATGTTGACAATAGGTTAGAGAGCAGGGAGTGTATGATGCGTTATCATCTGAGAGAACGAGCCTGGAGCTTAAAAGATGAGTTTCTTTGTGCTTGAAATGGTCAGAGAGAAGAAGCATGACTAAATGGTGCATCTGGTAAATTCGCGGGGGGTCCAGGAGGGCAAAGCCCTCCTGGCGGGGGCCGGGGGGTGTCCCCCCAAATTCCTTTTCCCTCCACTATCTAGTGGATGCACCACTAAGATTAAATGGTTTCTAGCACAATAGTTACGCAAATATAATTTGTGTGTAAGAGGTATTTTGTGGCTGATAAAATAGAAGAAAAAGAGAGAAAAAACACCGTTGCTATTAGCAGAATCGCATGTGAAAGTATAATGAAAGATGCATCTCAACGATCCTGTATTGAAGCGTGTGGGGTGCTGGTAGGCCAGATGGATGAGACAGGGAACTGGTATATTGAGCAGGCGTTACCTTTAAGGAATCGAGCGAATTCATCAGTCTATTTCGAGTTTGATCCTGAAGAATTGCTGGCTGCCGAACTCAGTTCTCCCGGCCAGCTTGTCGGAGTGTATCACAGTCATCCTGCCGGTTTTCCTGTCGCCAGCGATATTGACCGTGAGAACATGCGCCGTGTCAACCTGGAGCAGCAAATTCCCTGGGTCTGGTTGATTATCAGCGGTCCGTTTGATGAGCAGTTTCGCCAGCAAGCCCTTGAAGGCAGGATGATTGCTTACCATCATTATGAGCGAGAGGGGCTGTGCGAGGTTCGCATTCAACTCGAAGCGGGTGCGCCAGAGACGATACAGGAAGATGTATGAGTGGTTGATGCTGTGGTGGAATTATCCCCTGGCCCTCTATGCAACTGCCAGCATTTAGGATATAATAGTCGCCGATGTAACGGCGCCAGACAATTCTTTCCAACCATGCAGGAGAGACAGAGCAAGAACGAGGAATCTATTTTGATGAGATGTCCAGGCTGCGGCAATGAGATCAGGCCGGAAGATATATTTTGCGGGCAGTGTGGCAGACCTAATCAGGCTTCCATTGCGCCAGAGGGGGCGCCCGGCCCGGTAGGGATGCCCTCGTCTGCTCGGCGTAGTGGATTATTGCCCGGTGCTGCTGCCAATGCCGGTACACGTGGCACACCGTCGCAGTTCGCCTTGTCCTCGCGGCCCCAGCAACCCGGCAGCCAGTTTTCAGGAGAAAACCCATCTTCTGTCAGAGGTGCCGGCTCTCAATATAACGAGGATTTTTACCAGGACGCAACTGAAGCGATGCCTATGCCGCCACGCGGCAATGCGCCCGGCTCCTACGTGAACTATCCACAGCAGGACTTCCCCGCCGCACCTGCTGCGCCGCCAGGAGCTGCTCCGTCCGGTCTGCAAGCTCCTCCATCGCGTGTTTCTTTGCCACCGATGCAGACACCACAGGCCGGCAATTATGGTGCGTCGAGCTATGGACAGGCTCCATTCGGGGCCGGTTATGGCTTTGATCCGACACGTATTCCGCCCACGCCTCCC
>JADBKA010000360.1 GCA_014896635.1 Ktedonobacteraceae bacterium | reverse complement strand
GTAACCGATAACAGGCGTACAATCGACAACGGTCTCACCTTCCAGGGTCATTACCAGCCGCAGTACACCGTGCGTACTCGGATGCTGTGGCCCCAGATTCAAGAGCATCTCCTGCGACTTCAGCCCCTCAGTCGTTTCACCAGTCGGTATCGAGAAATCAGTATCTTGATTTGTAGCCATAGTTTCCTCTGACCAGATTCTTCTACTTCCGGTTTCTGGCCGGCTATTGCTGCTCTATTGCTGCCGCAGCAACGTTCTGCGCAGGCGTACAACGAAGATCACCGACCACATCAGCGCCATTAGAGCAGCCATAGCGCCAAAGAGATAGCGATTCGCGTCAGCCGTAAAAAAAGTAAAAGAGATTGCCAGCCCCCAGCACCCCAGCGCAACCATAGCTGCCATCACCAGGCTCTGCATCTGAGAAGCCCGTGTACTCCGGCCTGTGGCAATCGTCCGTCCATTTCTTGAGGATGAGCCAGCAGGAGCATTACTTTGCCTGGCGCCGCCTTTCTGACTTTTCCGTGCTTTTGCCTTTGGCATTGCCTCTCCTCAGAGTACGATCAGCAATTCTTTTCGCACATGCACTCCTGACTCACTGACGCATAGAACACGCTGAGCATCTCTGCGCATTATTACTGGTTATTACTGACCGGTGGCAGACTCGCCTGTCCCGGTTGATTCATGCACATTCGCTTCCTCTTGAGTGCTATGAGATGCATGACCGAAAGTGGGTGTGCCGGGATGCAGGCGCTCTTCCATCCCCTGCCCCAGCTTCTTCTGCACCACACGCTCCACTCCCTGCTGCTGAAATCTGCCGGCAACCGCCATGTTCGGCTCGACCTGCGTGGTCGCACGCGGCTTCACCGTTAACGGCACCTGGTGGAAGCTCTTGAGCAGCGGGTAGCCCTCGAACTCGTCATCCAGCAGGATGCGCCTCAAGTCGGGATGGCCTGAGAAGTGGATGCCAAACAGATCGTAGGTCTCGCGCTCCAGCCAGTTAGCAGTGGGCCAGACTGACACGACGCTGTCAACATCTGGCTTTTCCCGGTCCAGACGCACCTTCAACTGCAAAATCTGCCCACGCGACAGCGACCGCAGGTGATAGACAGTCTCCAGGTGATCCAGCATATCAACGCCAGAAACACAGACCAGCATATCAAAGCCAAGCTGATCACGCAAGAAACGACAGACAGCCACCAGGTTCTCGCGCTCAATATCGAGCGAGAGGTAATCACCTTTGAGCGTGACCGGAGAGACCGGCTTGCCGGTGATCTGGGCAAGTGGAGCCAGATCACGGGCCAGCGCGGCATTCTGGTCACGATAGCCAGTCGCAGCACTGGGAACACTGGTCGAGCGCGGTACTATATCCATCGAGTTACTCCCTTACGCCATGCATAGATCAGACCAAGCGCAAGAATAAGAATAAAAAAGAGAATCTCGACAAAACCAAAAAAACTGAGTTGTTTAAAAATAATCGCCCAGGAGATGATAAACACAATATCTACATCAAAGACTACAAAAAGCAGAGCAAAGATGTAGAAACCGAGTGGATATTGCACCCTGGCAGAACCAATAGGCACTTCACCCGACTCATAGGTCTGGAGCTTCTCCGCCGTTCTCTTATTCGGCGCCAGCAGGCCGGCAGCTGTGGTCACTATAATCACAAAAACAAAGCCTGCTGCAAACAGGATAGCCGCATATATATACCCAATATTTGTCGGTGTTGACACGCTCCTAATCCTCCAGCATAAGCCTTCCTGGCTCTGACGAGTTCGTCAAGCCAGAAAAATGCTACTCGGATTATAGCACAGAGCGGAAGGGGAGACAATTTCAGTCGATCTGCGGCACCTGCATTGTATCCGGCCTGGCAAGGAACTGGACGCCCGCTTTGAGAGGACGCTGCGCCGTCTCCGCTACCTGAACCAGGATAATACTGACATTATCCTCGCCTCCGCCGTCTAATGCGGCCTGAATCAGCGCATCACCCATCAATTCAAGGTTACCGGCGGTACTCCTGATCACGTCCGAGATCTGTGGATCGCGTACCATATCCCATAAGCCATCAGAACAGAGCAGCAGCCTATCGCCTTCCTGCAACTGTACGACGAACGTATCCACCTCTATGGCGGGTTTCTCACCCAGACTGCGGTAGATCTGGTTGCGCTTGGGATGGGTATAGATGTCGTCAGGTTTGATAATGCCCGCATCAACCAGGCTGGCGACCACAGAATGATCCTGGGTGATTTTGATAAGCCCCTCAGCCTGACGATACAAATATGTGCGACTATCTCCGACATTGGCGATATAGGCGGTCGTCTCGACAGTGAGAGCAGCGGTGATGGTTGTTCCCATGTCACCATGCTGCTCAAGATTCTGCTGGTGAACGGCGATATTCGCGTGCTCTACACCTTCTTTCAAAATGCGCCTGAAACCATCACTCTGCTGGCCTGTATCTCTCATTAATTCCGGCAGAATATAGTTGACAATCGTTTGAATAGCAAGACGACTGGCATCCTGCCCGTTCGCATGCCCTCCCATACCATCAGCGACAACAAACAGCCCGAACAACTGTAATGCGTGATTGCTCATCCGCCCACCAGTCGCCGCGACAAGACTATCCTCGTTCGGTTTATGCTGCCGCTTGATGCCGCGATTGGTACGAGTAACGATAGAATAGCCCAGCGGCCTCTGCCGCCGTTGCATAACATAAGGAACCGTCGGCATATCCGCATCGTCTGTCTTATTCCCCTGTAACGTGGGGGACATGTCAAGCGTGGGCTGATCCGCCGAAGACATATCGAGCGTCGGTTGATCGGCGACCGAACCAGCAGATGGTGGCGAAGGAGAAAACGGCGGGAACTGCGCCAGTGGATATGAGGCCGGAACCCCGGCCGGGGAGAGAGCCGGCGAAACCGGGGCTGCCGGGATATCGGACTGTGGCAGTGATTGCTGCGGAGCCACTTTGAGGTGCAGCCCCGATTCAGAGGGAGAGAGCGGTAAGCGACAGCGAGAACAATAATTTGCTCCTGCTGGCACTGGCTCAGAACAGCGCGGACAGCGCCAGTCCTGCGCCGGCAACGGAGCCGTCCTGTGCGGGCTTGCTGCCGCGTTTCTCCCCACATCAACTCCAGGATTGTTGGGACGCGCTCCAACAGGCTGCTCGCGCTCCTGTTGCATAGCTTCCATCTCCTTGATACGCCGGGCCTGCAACGGAGCCTCTGCCAGCGCCTCCCTGATCTCTCGCTTCCTTCGTAGACGCGAACGACCAAACAGCACGCTTGCCAACAACAGCAGGCCTACAAGCACAACGAGCACAGCTATACCTATCAACGGCAGCAGGAAACTTATTATGTTCCCCTGCCCCCCCTGGCTGACTGGCGGAGTGGGTGCCAGGGTCCTATTGCCATTACTCCCAGGATTCGACGCATTCAGGAAATCTTGCGCTCCCTGGAACTGCGGATTCGCATTGACCACCTGCTTAAATGCCGCCTGGGCGCTCTTCTTATCATTGGTATAAAATGCCGTAATGCCCTCATTCCACCCATCGTGAACTACATTGACAGGTATATCCTGCGGAATCCGCGACTGCACAAAATTATCGAATTC
>JADBKA010000359.1 GCA_014896635.1 Ktedonobacteraceae bacterium | reverse complement strand
TTGCTCGGTGGCTTGATTCTGGGTGCGTTCAATATTGACGTGAGAGGCATTTTCTGGACCTTCGTGACCGCACTTGTTGGTGCTATCATCCTGCTGTGGATTGCCAGATTAGTGACTGGCGGACGCGGCGTCCGCTATCCGCATTAAACGGACTTGCAATCCGAAAAGGATGAGAGAGCCTTGCTGCCGCCTGGCAGCAAAGCTTCTTTTTTGTCTCGAAGAGATACCCCTGCTATGATACAATAGAGTCTAAAAGTGCTGCGGCAGCCAGTTGCAATCAAGAAAAAAACCATCAATGATGGATAGCGTAGAAAAAAGCGCAGGACGACTGCTCACAACAAAATTGCATATCCCTGCTCCACCTGCAACGATTGTTGCTCGCCCGGAACTCGAAGAGCGCCTGCACGAAAGCATGCAGCGGCAGCTCACGCTTGTCTGTGCGCCGGCAGGCGCGGGCAAAACCACGCTGCTGAGCGAGTGGCTCGCGCTTCTAGAGCATAGATTTACCGCCTCGGTAGTGAAGATCGCCTGGCTCTCGCTTGACCGTGAAGACAACGATCCGCTGCGCTTCTGGCGCTACGTGACAGCAGCTCTGGAGTCCGCCTGTAGTGAACTGGGAGAAAGGCTGCTCTCCGCACTCTCGCGGATTCGTCTTGACTATAACGCGCAGACTGCCACTGCTTCCACAGATCTTTCGCCGTTCCTGACGACACTCTGCAATACACTGAGTGCTACTGCGAGCGAGTTTGTCCTGGTGCTCGACGATTATCATGTGATCCAGACGCCAGCGATCCACGAGAGTATGAATTTTTTGCTGGAGCATCAGTCGTCCAATTTACATCTTATACTGACAACGCGCAGCGATCCACCGTTTCCCCTGGCTCGTCTGCGCACACGGCAGCAGCTTGTTGAATTGCGTGCGACCGATCTGCGCTTCAATCTGGAAGATACAACGCGCTTTTTACGCAGAGCACTGGGTGATCCTGGAAAGCAACTCTCGGTACACGATGTCGCAGCACTTGAAGAGCGCACCGAGGGCTGGATCGCCGGTTTACAACTGGCGGCGCTCTCTATGCGCGGACGGGAGAATCTGAGCGGGTTCATTGCCAGCTTCACCGGCAGCCATCGCTACATTGTCGATTACCTGGTTGAAGAAGTGCTCTATCGTTTGCCAGAACAGGTGCAGACCTTCCTGCTCGCTACATCTCTGCTGGAACGCCTGTGTGCGCCGCTCTGCGATGCTGTGACACTGCAAGATGGCAGCCAGGATATGCTGGAGCTGCTTGAGCGCGAAAATATTTTTCTTGTGCCGCTGGACGACGAGCGCCACTGGTATCGCTATCATCACCTCTTTGCCGAGGTGCTGGCTCATCGCCTGCAACGCTTGCATCCTGATCTTGTGCCAGAACTGCATCGCCGCGCCAGCGCCTGGTATGAACAGAACGACGACATGGCTGCGGCAGTGGAACACGCGCTTAGCGGCAGGGATCTTGAGCGAGCCGCATCTCTCATCGAACAGGCTGCCGGTGGACTGCTGGAGCGAGGCGAGATGAGTATTTTGCGGCGCTGGTTTGAGGCCCTGCCCGGCGAATTCATTCGCTCACGTATAACGTTGCGCTTCCAGTTCATCTGGGTGCTGTTCTCCTTCGGGCGCCTGGATGAAGTCGAGGTCTACCTGCGTGATATCGAGCAGGCGCTGAGTGAGATTGAGGAAGAGGATGAAGCCGAAAAGCTGCGTACTGCTATGCTAGCAGCACGTGCTGCCTATGCATCGGCAACCGGCGATATGACAAAAGCGGTTGCTCTGATCACGCAGGCGCTTGAACGAACTCCGCCGCATGACTTGAAGAAACGCTGCGTCTCTTTACAGAGTCTGGCAATGACGTACTGGATCTACGGAGAGTTAGAGAAGGCCCGCGCAGTTCTGAGAGAAACGTTGCAGGTGAGCCGGGCAGCAAAACAGTTCCACAACCTCTCTCACGCCATACATCTGCTGGCGATCATCGAAATGCATGAAGCTCATCTGCACGAAGCGCAAAAACTGTGTCAGGAAGCAATTAGCCTGGCACAGGAGCATGCTTTGCAGGACACGCTGGCCGCTCACCCTGCCTACCTGGGCATGGCGGAGGTGCTCTACGAGTGGAACAGATTGGAGGAGACGGAAAGCTATATCACGAAAGCCATGTTGATCAGTAGGAAAAGTAACAGCATGCATCAGCGGCCATTTGAGCTTGCTCTGCTAGCAAAACTCAAAGTGGCGCAGGGTGACTTCGCCAGTGTTCGCCGGGTGATGCAGGCAATCCAGCAGGTAGTACAAGAGAACGGGTCCTGGTACTATGCATCCGTGATGACGGCGTGGCAAATCACGCTTGCGGTCCGTCTGGGGGATAGAGCGGAGGCCGAGCGCTGGGCGAGCCAGAGCCGGCATCATGAGCAGGAAAGAATTTCCTTCATACATGAAAATAAGTTTCTTGCTCTGGTGCGACTCTCGCTTCTCCAGAAAGACTACGACCAGGCACTCACCCTCCTGCAACGTTTGCGGCAGGCAGCAGAGCAGGATGGGCGGACCGGCAGCCTGATCGGCATTCTTGCGCTGGAAGCCCTGACGTACCATGTGCAAGGTCAGACGGCGCGAGCGCTACCCATCCTGGCGCGGGCGCTGGCCCTGGCCGAACCAGAAGGCTATATCCGCACCTTCATCGACGAAGGAGAGCCGATGGTGACGCTGCTCCAGACCCTGCTTACTCTCTCGCAGCGTAGCCAGCTCGCCACTGCTTCTGCCATTCCTCCCGTCTCGTCTTCCTATCTTCGCCAGTTGCTGGCTGCTGCCGGCATACAGGATGCTGCCGCGCCTGAACAGAACGGGCAGAACGGCGCTGGCCGGTCGTCCTCTGAACTTTTGAGCGAGCGCGAACTGGAGATCCTGCGCCTGATCGCCGCTGGCCTCTCAAACCAGGAGATCATGGAACAACTGGTGATCGCCAGGAGCACACTCAAAACCCACATCAACCATATCTACGGCAAGCTTGATGTACGCAGTCGCACACAGGCAGTGGCGCAGGCGCGCGCGTTGAATTTGCTGTGAGTGGATACCGGTCCATCTCATTATGGATCAACCCTCATAATCAACCCCCAGGTTGATGAGCCATACCTCTCCTATGGTTTATACTAGGGCTACCTGAGAACTGGCTGAGGCTGCTGCCAATGCAGCAGCCTCGCTTTGCTCTCAAACTCGAAGGTAGAGATGGGGTAGAGATGAGAGAAGAGAAAATGACCAGGAAAAGGGAAACCAGCCCTTGACAAGAAACCGATATATCGTTATATTACCTCTAATGATGATAACGATATATCGGTTTCTTGGTTCTACTCTCCAGCGTACCTCGATGATCCGAAGGATTGGAGAACAGGTGATATGCTCAAACTATTGCGATTCTTAAAACCCTATCGTGTCTCTCTTGTGGTTGTGTTGCTTTTCGCATTTGCGCAGTCTATGGCAAACCTGTACCTGCCGCATATGATGGCTGACATCGTCAATAACGGTGTGGTAAAAGGTGATACTGGCTACATCTGGTGGGTTGGTGGTTTGATGCTGCTGGTAGCGATAGCGGGGGTGCT
>JADBKA010000358.1 GCA_014896635.1 Ktedonobacteraceae bacterium | reverse complement strand
AGCTAGCCCCTGTGGCTACCAGTGACGGGATAGCCCTCCGGCTCACCAGCTCACCAGGCCACAGTTCCAACACAGTATCTGTGAGGAGTAACAAGAGATATGAGAATGAGTTCGGTCGAAAAAGAACAGGTTGTCATCGGCAAAGATGAACTGATTCACCAGGTTGCCGCCAGAGCCGGGTTGAATTTGAAAGAAACCAGCCGGGCGATTGACGCCTTTACCGAGATAGTCAGAGAGAGCGTTGCGCGGGGATACGAAGTGCGTCTGATGGGCTTCGGCACCTGGAATTTGCGCACTGTTGCCGCGCGACGAGTCAAATCGATTCGCAGCGGCAACCAGATCACCATTCCAGCTCGTAAGCGCGTCGGTTTTTCAGTAGGAGCTGTCCTTTCACAGGCAGCGCTGGGAATAGAGGCTATCCAGCGCAAAGAAGCAAACCAGCGTTCCCACCAGTAATTTTACGATTCGCCGGGCAGCCTGTTTGCTCCTACACCCGGCAGACAGGCAAGCCGCTAGAGCAGATCCGGTTGCCCAAGCACAGCCTGGAGATCGGCGGGCAGAGGGACTTCAAACTCCAGTATCTTGCCGGTCGTTGGATGCGTAAAACGCAATTGGTAGGCATGCAAGAACTGGCGCTCCAGTTTCATGCCGTGTAAGGCGCGTCCAGACCCATACTCCTGATCACCGACGACAGGATGCCCGATAGCAGCCAGATGTACGCGAATCTGGTGTGTACGCCCGGTTTCCAGTTGCAGTTGCAGTAGCGTATGGCGCGCATATCGCTGCACCACGCGAAAGTATGTGCGCGCCTCGCGGCTGCCAGTTGCCGTGATCGCCATTTTCTGGCGATGACGGGGATCACGACCTACAGGCGCGTCGATACCGCCCTGGTCAAGCGCAACAACTCCTTCGACCAGCGCCAGGTAGCGTTTTTCTATGCGATGTTGCTTCATCGCCTCTATCAATGCAGCCTGCGCACGCCTGTTGCGCGCGACAATCAGCAATCCCGACGTATCTTTATCCAGCCGGTGTACGATGCCGGGACGCATGTCGCCTTCCCCGGCCAGCAGTTCAGGATAGCGCGCCGCCAGCGCATTGATCAGTGTACCTTCATAGTGACCGGGAGCTGGATGCACCACCATGCCAGCAGCCTTATTCACCACCACCAGGTCTCTGTCTTCGTATACAATGTCTAGCGGCAGAGCCTGCGGCCTGATGCTCGGCGAGACTGCCTGCACCACGCGCAGCACGCGAATCTCATCTCCCGCTCTGAGAAGATAGCCGGGCTTGCCAGGGCGTCCGTTAATGAGCACTTCTCCTCCGGCGATGAGTTGCTGCACGGCTGTGCGAGAAAGCGTCTCTAGCTTCGCTACCAGCCAGCGATCCAGCCGCTCTCCAGCCTGCTCTGGCTGAATATGCCATACCTGTGTTTGTTCCGGTGTCACCGCATTGGTGTGTTGCATTTTCGTGTGTTTCGTACTATAAGAAAGCACAGCGGAGTGCTCCCGCTGGCTGGCTAAGATATTTTTTCCTGCTGCTGTCCCTGTCCCGCTTTTTCCGGTTCAGCCGATTGCTCTGAGGATGGCGCTGCCTTACGCCCCAGGCCGCCGAAGAGAGCAAGCAGGAAGAGCAAAAAGACGCCGACGGAAATACAGGCATCGGCGACATTAAATACCGCAAAATAATAATTTATTTCTGGTATGCGGAAGGAGATAAAATCAACAACGTAGCCGGCATTGCGCGCGCGATCAATCAGATTGCCTATCGCGCCCCCCATAATCAGTCCAAAAATCAGCTTATAGGCAAGCGGGCCGTTATTGAGCATGCGCAGGTAAAGATATACCACGACAATGATCGCTACCACAATAAACACGGAAAGGAAAGTGCCGTTACCGGCGAGAAAACTGAAAGCCGCTCCCCGGTTCTGAATATACTTGACCACCAGGTATTTTCCGACGAGGGGAAAAGGTATTTCCCTGCCACCCGGACTGAGATTCGCCACAACCAGGGCCTTTGTCCACTGATCAATTGTGACGACTATAATTACGGTGAGTAATGCAAGTAGATCATAAATGCGCGCGCGTCTGATGGTCACGTTCTTTTTCGCTTCCCTTTCCGGCCGTGGCTTGATAATGGTAGAGATTTCTAGATGCTGCTCTTTATACTACACCGTTTCGTTCGATTTGTCCATCAGGAGCAAGCCGGGAGAGCGGGATTTTTCAGCTTTCTCCCGCTTCTCTCTTTGAGCAGGAAAAAGAGGTCTGCTGTTTTGTCTGACAGACGAAAAGTCCTGTTCTGGACCCCCACCATAGCAGAGGTCCAGAGAGCGTTGCAACTGGTTTTTTCCGCTGATCAAGGTTGGCAGACTTACTAGCTCTTTCCGGCGGCTGAAGCCGGCAAAATGCGATTCAGCGTGGTACCGCATACAACGCACTGACCCTGCATGGCACGTTTCCCATTTTTCATGGTGATCTCATGCGCACCCTTCATCTCACGCTTCTCTTTGCACTTGACACAATATGCTATCTCAGCCATGTTACCTCTTCCTTTCGCTGTACACAACTATGCCCCCCATTCAAACTCTACCTTCCCCAGGCAAAAACGGATGGCACTGCCTTTTATACGGAGCAGTGAGCCTCAGCGTTTCAGCATAGGAGATTAAGAGGTTATCCTGATCAACCCCATCGCTGTGTCACTTTTTGCGCTCGTAGAGAAAAAACGTATGTGGCAGCGTGTTTCTCTCATCCATACTGCCCTCCTGCCTGAAAAGCAGGGTAAAAGCGCGTCGATCCCATGCGGGGAAAAAGGTATCGCCTCTGATGTCCGCCTCAACCTCGGTAATATAGAGCCGGTCGGCAATATCCAGAAATTGCTGATAGACTTGTGCGCCGCCGATAATAAAAATCTCGTCACCGGCCAGAGCCAGTACATCCTGTTTGCTATGCACTACTTCGACGCCGGGTAATGACCAATCATGATGTGAGAGCACCACATTTCGCCGTCCTGGCAAGGGTCGGCCTATCGCTTCAAACGTCTTGCGTCCCATCACAATCGTATGACCCGTAGTCACACGCCTGAAGTGCTGCTTATCATCCGGCAGGTGCCAGGGGATCTGACCATCCCTGCCAATTACTCTGCCGTGCGCATATGCCACGATAATGCTGATCATGAAGACATTCTACCGCAAAGGAGATCAGAATTTCAGCGAAGGTCGCAGGAACTCTATCACATGACAAACACACTCTCATTTACCGATTTACCGGATCTTTACTCACACCCTGCTTCTCTTGTTTTGAAGGGATATCGAAAAAGCCCCGGTAATGGTAAACTGGCTTAACCAGAAAAGCAGAGGATCTCATTTTCTTATGTTCGCAGAAAGCACACCCATACCGGCGCCGGATGACTGGGAGAATCTCCAGGTACTCCAGCGCAACCGTTTAGCCAGCCGCGCCTTCTTCTTCCCTTACAGCGAAGAAGCTTCGGCTTTAACGTATGAACCAGCTCTTTCGCCCGGCGTTCAGCGGCTCAATGGCCGCTGGAAATTCTTCTATGCAGAAACGCCGGCGCTCGCTCCCGATCAGTTCTTCGCGGAAACGTTCGACGCCAGCGATTGGGACGAGATCACCGTT
>JADBKA010000357.1 GCA_014896635.1 Ktedonobacteraceae bacterium | reverse complement strand
GTCCGCACTGCTAGACCCGGTCCGCACTGCTAGACCCGGTCCGCACTGCTAGACCTGCCATGAATGACTCTGTTGGGAAATTCTCACTCTCTGCTCGCCTTGAGCGGGGACGCCGTTCTCTTTTGAGCTTGGGAAACCATTTTCCCAACAGAGTCATGAAAGCCGTTTCCACACGATCTGGAGGTGAAACATCTTTGCGTGTTTCAAGGTGGGTAGAATCACGGTCTGGAACGGAATTTCTGACATTCTAAGCACGGGCAAAAAGAATGACATTATGGTATTGCTATATTATTATGAGCAATAAATTATCAGGTAACATACCATCTGAGAGAGGACAGAGCACAACATGGCACAGAGCAACCATGAGCGCGTAGGACGCGCGCTGGACCTGCTGAAAGCGGGCCTCTATCCTTTTATCGAGCGCAGCATGCAGGCAGTCTACGGCGCACGCTGGATTGAGGAAGTGATCGCCAACCTGCAAGAGCACCAGGTGGCTGCGCTCAACCGCAAAGATCCGTTTCAGGACGTGCATATCCTGCTGGTGATCCTCTGGGACTACTGGAATGCCGTTTTCAAAGACACGCTTGGCTACGCCGAGCGCTCGCTGGTCAGCGAGCTGCGCGATGTGCGCAACCGCTGGGCGCACCAGCAGGCGTTCAGCAGCGACGACACCTATCGCGCCCTCGACAGCATCCAACGCCTGCTCACCGCCGTCTCCGCCAGCGCGCAGGCGAACGAAGTCGGACGCCAGAAGCGCGAATTGCAGCGTATCAGCTATGAGGATCAGGTACGCCGTGAGACGCGCAAAGCCACCACCGCGCCGCTGGAGGGCAAGCCGCTGGCAGGACTGCCGCCCTGGCGCAATGTCGTCACGCCGCATCCCGACGTCACATCGGGCCGCTACCTGGTCTCCGAATTTGCCGCCGACCTCGGCCTGGTGCATAAAGCCGTCCTGGGCGAAGTGCCGAAGGATGACGTTCCCAGCGAGTATCTCTATCCGCGTGACTTCTTCCAGCGCACCTACCTCACCAACGGACTCAGCCGCCTGCTCGTACGCGCCTTGCAGCGACTGAGCGGACAGGGAGGCGATCCCATCGTCAGCCTGCAAACCAACTTTGGCGGCGGCAAGACGCACTCGCTGCTGGCCCTCTATCATCTCTTCTCCGGCGCGCCACTCCAGGATCTCGTAGGCGTAGAGCGGCAGATCCAGGAGGCGGGAGTGGAGCGCCCACTGCCGGCACAGCATGCCGTGCTCGTCGGCCATGCCCTCTCACCGGGGGAACCGCGCACAAAGCCGGATGGCTGCGTCATCAGGACGCTGTGGGGCGAACTGGCCTGGCAGTTGCTCGGACGCGACGGCTTCGCAATGGTCGCCGAGGCCGACCGGCAGGGCGTCAGCCCCGGCAGCGACATCCTGCGCGAAATCTTCACCGTCGCCGCCCCCTGCCTGATCCTGATTGACGAGCTGGTCGTCTATATGCGGCAGATCTATCACAACAACAACCTGCCTGCCGGCTCCTTCGACGCCAACCTCAGCTTCGTACAGGCGCTGACCGAAGCGGCCCGCACCGCCCCGCGCACGCTGGTCGTGGCGACCATCCCCGCCTCTGACACCGAGACCGGCGGCGAAGGCGGGCGCGAAGCCACCGTGCGACTCACCAACCTTTTCGGGCGCGTCGAATCGCCCTGGCGGCCCGCCGACGCCGAAGAAGGCTTCGAGATCGTGCGTCGCCGCCTTTTCCAGGACATCACCGACAGCACCCTCTTCGCCACTCGTGATGCAGTCGCGCGCGCCTTCGTCAACTTCTACCGCGATCATGCGCAGGATTTTCCCGACAACTGCCGCGAGAGCCACTACGAGGACCGCATCAAAGCCGCCTATCCCATTCATCCTGAGCTGTTCGACCGCCTCTACACCGACTGGTCCAGCATCGACAACTTCCAGCGCACGCGCGGCGTCCTGCGCCTGATGGCGAAAGTCGTTCACCGCCTCTGGCAGAGTGAGGACAAGAATTTGTTGATCCTGCCGGCCAGCGTGGCGGTCGGCGATGCCGAGATCAAGTCCGAGCTAGCGAAATATCTCGAAGATAACTGGGACCCGGTGATCGAAAAGGATATTGACGGGCAGCACGCGCTCTCCCTGCGCCTGGATGCCGACAATCCCACGCTTGGCCGCGTTGCCGCCTGCCGGCGCGTGGCGCGTACCATCTTCCTCGGCTCCGCGCCCAACCCGCGCAAATCGAACAAAGGCAAAGGACTGACCGAAAAGTTGATCAGGCTCGGCTGCGTCCAGCCCGGCGAGAACATCTCTACCTTTGGCGATGCACTGCGCCGTCTCTCCGACCAGTCGTCGCATCTCTACCTGGACGGCCAGCAATACTGGTACGCCACGCAGCCAAGCGTCACGCGCCTGGCTCAGGACCGCGCCGCCCAGTACGACGACGATCACGTCTACGCCGAAATCGAGAAACGGCTGTCCAGCGAAAGCAACACGCGAGCGGATTTCGCCCGTGTGCATCCCGCGCCCGCTTCCAGCGCACTCGTTCCCGATGACGACACGGCGGTGCGCCTGGTGATCCTGCGTCCCCAGGTCACACACAGCAACAAAGATCAGCAGAGCAGCGCCTGGAATGAGGCGCAGCAGATGCTCGAAACGCGCGGAAACAGTCCGCGCATCCACAAAAATACGCTCATCTTCCTGGCCGCCGACCGCACCGGCATGGAGAGCCTGAAGGCCGGCGTGCGCCAGTACCTGGCCTGGGACTCCATCTATAATGAGCATGAGACCCTGAACCTGGACGCCTTCGGACGCAAGCTGGCGCAGACGAAGCGGGATGATGCCAACAGCATCGTCAAGGCGCGCATCCCGGAAGCCTATATCTGGCTGCTCGTCCCCACACAGGAGAAGCTCCGGCCCATCACCCTGCTGGAACTGCGCTTGCAGCCACAAGCGCAATCGCCGGAGCCGCTCGCGTCCGCCGTCAATTGCAAACTCGAAAACGAGGAATTGCTCGTCGTACAATTTGGTAGCACGCTACTGCGACAGGACCTGGACACAATCCCGCTCTGGCGCGGCAATCATGTTGCTATCAAGACGCTGGCCGAAGATTACGCGAAGTACGTCTACCTCACGCGCTTGAAAAACAGCAATGTGCTGCTCGGCGCCATCCGTGATGGCGTGCAATCTCTGCTCTGGGAGCAGGAGACGTTCGCCTATGCCGAGAGCTTCGATGAAGAGCGCCAGCGTTACCTCGGCCTCAAAGCCGGCCAACAGATCACGCTCAACAGCGTCGAGGCAGGCTTGCTGGTGAAGCCGGAGGTGGCAGCCGCGCAGATACAGGCCGATGCTGAAGAGGCGCGCCGGCGAAATGCTCAGCAGCCTGCCGGGGGCGTATCCCCTGATGGGCAGCCGGGGCTGGAGCCGCCGGGGCCGAAGCTGCCGAAGCCACCTGTTACCTCGTCTGTTGCCCCGCCAACCGCCAAACAGATGCGCCGCTTCTATGGAGCCGTCAGGATCAACCCGCGCATGATGGGCAGCGATGCAGGTAGAATCATGGAGGAAGTTGTCAAGCATCTGACGAGCCTGAGTAAAGAGGGCGTGCAGGTCACGCTGGAGATCCAGGCGAACATTG
>JADBKA010000034.1 GCA_014896635.1 Ktedonobacteraceae bacterium | reverse complement strand
TCAGTTGTTTGCCATTACTGCCGGCCAGGCGACGCCGCTCTGGGAGCGCCTGCTCACCATCGCCTCGGTCTTGCTCATTCTGGCGGGCCTGCCTTTTGGCCTGCTCTGCCTCTGGCGGCGCTACCGTACGAACGCGCTGGCGGGGATGCTTGGTATTTTTGCGCTGGCCTATCCCGTCAGCCATGTATTTCGCTTCACCAACGCCGGTAGTGAGATTTCCGACAGGTCAGCGGCGTTCCTTTTCATCGCTGTTTCCTGTATACTGGCTGTGCTTATCGCGCAATTCTGGCCTGTGCGGCGTTTGAGTTGGCGATGGATGACGCTGCTTACCGGCGCGCTGGCAGTGATATTTATGGGAGGGACTATTCTGGGAGCCGGTCCACCCTGGGAAGTCCTGCCGGGGCCATATATGGTTGCTGCTGATGAGCGATCCATCGAGCCACAGGGCATCCAGGCGGCCCTCTGGACGCGCGCTCATCTTGGACCTGATAACCCGACGGCAACGGATCGCGTCAATAGCCTGTTGATGAGCACCTACGGCGATCAGAAAATGATCATCTCGCTGACCGGAGAGACGGTGCCTGATATCTTTTTATCGCCGACCCTTGATGCGGGGGAAATTGCGGCGCTGCGACAGGCTCATGTCCGCTACCTGGTGGTTGACCGGCGCCTGGCGAAGGCATTGCCGGCTGTCGGCTTCTACTTCGAGCTGGGCGAACCAGGGTCAGATCAACGCACCCGGCCTGCTGATCTGGCGGCTCTGACAAAGTTTAACACGATCCCACAGATCAGCCGTGTTTTTGATAGCGGCGATATTATCATTTATGACATAGGAGGACTGACCGGTGCGCCATAAAAATCGTGATCTGCTGATAGCGACTGCTATTGCGGCACTCAATGTCATCGGCGCGCTGCTCCCTGGGCGTCCTCCTGTTCTCGGCACTCTCCTGGCGCTGCCCTTGATCTTCCTCTTACCGGGCTATACATTGACCGAGTTGTTATTTTACAGGTCGCTGCTTGGTCCTTCTTATCGCCTGCTGCTCAGCCTGGGTCTGAGCATAGCGATAGCTATTCTGGGAGGCTTCATTCTCAATCTTTTCCCTGCGGGCTTGCAGACCACGTCCTGGGCCATCTACCTCTCAGTAGTGACGGCGGTATTTTCTCTCGTGACGGCCTGGTTGCGGCGAAGAAGGCAGGTACAGCATCCCCCTGAACCGCAGGAGCGCATGCGCATCAGCCTGTATGACGGCCTGTTACTCGCGCTGGCCGCGATAGTGGCGAGCTTATCCATCGTTTATGCCAGCGTTGGAGCGGCGCGACAGTCATACCCTGGCTTCACTCAGCTCTGGATGCTGCCGGCCAACCAGGCAAACAATAGCTGCACAGTGAGCATCGGTGTACGTAATTTTGAGACCAGAACGATTACCTATCGTGTCACAATGGCAGCCGGTCAGCAGCAAGAATCACTTATGACCTGGCCTGCGATCAAACTGGCACCCCAGAAAGAGTGGAGTCAGCTCGTCTCTATCCCGCCTCAGGTCCCCGATGGAACGACGATTACTGTGCGGCTCTACCGCCTGGATAAACCGCAGACAGTCTACCAGGAAGTACACCGAGTGCTTCACCGCGTCAATAGCGGCGGAGGGCAGGCATGCCAGCCATCATAGTTCAGCACGATAAGGTTCAGAAGGCTTGCCCGCTACACCTGAGAGATTGTAGGCGATGACTCTGTACCAGACAGTGCCGCTCAGTTCATCGGGATCGCGCCAGGGCGCCAGGGCATCTGTAATACACTGTTTGCAAACAAGCGTCCAGGGGCCTTGTGGGCCGGTGGTCGAGCGTTCTATGCTGTAGGTGGCGGCCACCGCTGTTCCCCGCCACTCTACGAGGGTGTACGATTCTTTCTTGCTCACGGCTGTGACGACAGGTGAACCTGGGATGCTATCAGGCGGTACAGCGTCTCCCCGCATTTTATATGCATGAAGACGCAGTTGCTGGACTGCTGCCCTCATAGCTTTTGTATCTCCAGGATAGTGCAGGCTATATTCCTTATCGTTGACCACATAGCCGTACTGGTCGTTATGAGGCATCAGTTCCCAGAAGGAATCGCCGGCTATCTCTGTATCATTTTCAATCGTAGAGAGAAAGCTGGTCAATGAAGCTCCGCCGTTAGCGTCATTCCAGTCGAATTCCCCGACGTAGAAAACTTTGCCGGCTTTTTTTGCGGCCTCGGCATCTTTTCTTAATTGCGGCACATTCTTGGGATAATAGTGAGCGGAGACGATATCGACATTTGTCAGGCTGGCGGCGTTCGGGTCGATGCCATTTTTGCCATCTATCACCAGGTGATGAGGATCTATGCTCTTGATATAGGTTGAAATAGTCTGCGTCCACTCTGTCGGCGGCTGTAACTCGTTGCCGGTTTCCCAGGCCAGGATCGTTGGATCGTCCTTATAGGCAACGCCAGTATAGGTATTCACGTGTGTCAGGAATCTTCTGATATACTCTTTAAAGTCTCCAATCACCTTTTTATTATAGTAAAACTGGTTTTCATCAGAGATGCCGCGCCAGTCAGTGAAGTTGTGTTTGCCGCCCGCCGGGTAGTGCCAGTTATCTGTCAGGGGAATGACGAGGCGAATGCCGTAGTCTCTGGCTACTTTGATGGCATAATCGTCGTACCTGAATGCATCCTCGTTAAATACGCCGAGTTCTGGCTCGATACAGTTGCGACAGCCTGTAGAAATACCCAGGTTGTGAGCGCGTACCACCGTTGCGCCCATCTCTTTCGCCGCGGCGAAGCCATCATCCACGCGAAATTGCGTTGGATGATCGGTAGAGTCTTCCAGCCCTAGCCAGTGCATGTTGGCCCCGGCAAAGCGAAAAGGACGCCCGTCAAGCATCAGTTGTGTGCCTGCACGTGTTACGAAGCCTGCTGGTGTCTTGTTAGCGGGAGTTGTACTTGTGCTGTTATTATTGTTCATTTTAGGAGAAGGTGCAGGTGATTGACCGGTGCACGCTACAAGAAGTACAAATAGTATTTCTATCATTATAGCACTCTTGAGCAAGTGATACAGTAATTGTCTGGTTCTGCTCTCCTTCATGACCCGCTCCTCACTAACAAGACACAGCATACGAAGATTCCCCTGCATCCCTGACTTTTCGAGTTTTTAAAAATATGCTATACTCAAACCGAGTATATCATATAGTGAGCTTCAGGCGCTATACTTTTCTCTCTGTCTTTTAATGTCTTCTTATTCTGATAGAAAGGTAATATATGAGTAAATTTGCAGCTATTTGTATATCAGTACACTATCCTGTTATTACGCGATGTGATATTGCGGGTGGACCTGCTACCACTCGTCATCTACGGAGAAATCACGGGGAAGTTGCATTTCCTGCTGCGGCAGGAAACGGCAGCTATAGGGATGGTGAGGGAGCCGGGCTATGAGTAAAGCTGTTGACAGGGTTAACACAACACCGGGTGCTGCGCTTCCGCCTGCGGCGCTACAGTATGATGTGCTTGTGCTGGATGCCCGGCTACGGCAATCGCTGGTGACGGTGCGCTCGCTGGGCAGGCGGGGCCTGCGTGTTGCGGCGCTCGAAAGTTCCGATCATGCACCGGGTTTCTCGTCGCGCTGGTGCCGCTATAAGGCGGTCTGCCCGGCGGAAGAGGGGACACCGGAGTACCTGGAGTATCTGGAGCAGGTGCTCACCCGCACGGGTGCGCGTGTGTTGATTACCTCGTCGGATGGCACCATCGATCTCTTACGCCGGCATCGTGCGCAACTGGCTTCCCGCGTCCATATCGCGCTAGCGGAAGAACCCGCACTGGGCATTGCTATCAATAAAGAGCGAACGCTGGCAATTGCTGAACGGCTGGGTATCGCCATTCCGAGAGGCGTGACGGTGAGGGCTGCTGGTGAAGTGGAGGCTGCCTTGCGCGAGATCGGGCTGCCGGCGGTTGTCAAGCCCATAGAATCGTGGGTCAGGGGAGAGGAGCGCAGCATCAGATTTGCGCCGCAGCTCGTCACGACGCCCGATGAGGCGCGGCGCGCGATAGAAGAGCAGACCGGCCTGGGGTCAGCGATTCTTTTCCAGCAATTTCTTTCCGGCAGGCGCGAGGGACTTCACCTCTTCTATGCACGGGGAGCGATGTATGCATGCTTTGCACAGTGGACCTGCCGCAGTGATCCCCCTCTCGGCGGGACGTCGGTTCTGCGCCAGAGCATCCCGATTCCCTACGATACTGGCGAACAGGCAGAGCGCCTGGTACGCGAAATCGACCTGCAAGGCTACTGCGAGGTGGAATTTCGCCGGGATGGCTCAGGCAGACCTTACCTGATGGAGATTAATCCGCGCCTCTCGGATTCCATCGAACTGGCCGTGCGCGCCGGGGTTGATTTCCCCTACCTGATCTATCAATGGGCCGGCGGCGAGCCGATAGAGCGCGTGCAGGGCTACCGTACAGGTGAATGGATGCGCTTTCTCGCAGGCGACTTCTCAACGACCGTCGCGTCTATTCTGCAACGAGGCAGACCGGGCGTTCCCCCTCCGACCAGAGCAATTCTCGATTTCTGCACATCTTTCTTTGTCCCCATGCGCTATGATTATCTCGACTGGCACGATCCTCTCCCCGCGCTGACCGCTACAGCAGGCTTTGCGCGACTGCTGGCCCGGCGGGTTGGTAGCAGTCTCTTTTCAAACGCAAAATCGCAAAATAAGGAGCGATGACATTCTATGCTGCATCGAATATTGACGCTGATTGCCGCAGGCTTCTACTACAGTGGTCTGATCAGGCTGGCCCGCTGGTGGCTAGAACGCTCTGGTCCACATCTGGTGATCCTCAATTATCATCGCGCTTCCGGCGGAGATCTGCGGCGACAGATGCTCTACCTGCGCAAACACTATCGCGTCCTGCACCTCGAAGAGGCGCTGAAAATGCTCTACATGCCTGACCCGTCTGCCTCACATCAGGGAGATCGACGCACACCGCTGGTGATGACGTTCGATGACGGCTACCATGACTATTTCAGCTATGGTGCGGCACTGGCAAAAGAGTTACAGGTGCCGATCACCGTCTTCCTGGTGCCTGGATATATTGAGAGAGGCGGGCGTTTCTGGTGGGATGAGGGCGCGCACCTGGTAGCCGATGCGCAGGTTAAGGCAGCGACGGTTGAGGGGCGCACATACCACCTGGATAACGCGAGTGAGCGACAGGAGTTGTCTCAGGTGATTGACAGGCGCGCTCGTTGTGCGGCCTCAGTTAGCGAACGAGAAGAGTTTCTGGCTATGATGCGCCAGCTCCTGAAGGTGCCTGTTCCGGTACACCTTGAAGAGAAACCGGCAACACCGCTTTCCTGGGAAGAAGTGGAAGCTCTGAAGGAGAACGAGTGGGTCTCCATCGGCGCGCATACTATGAATCATCCCACCCTCTCCTGCCTGACTGATATAGATGAGCTGCGCTACGAAATAAAACAATGCCGCGCGGTTCTGGAACAGCGCCTGGGCCGTGCGGTTCGTACCTTTGCCTATCCTATTGGCAAATTCGAGCACATCGGTTCGCTTGTGCCTCGCCTTGCAAAGGAAGCCGGCTATGACTGCGCTCTGACCACTGAGGATGGCCTCAATACGCCGCGCACCGATCCTTACCTTATGCGGCGCGTCGTAGTGGACGTTGATCAGCACTGGATGATGGTAGCGGCCAAAGCCTGTGGGCTATGGGGCCTGATCTTCGGTCCCTGGCGCAAGTTTGCCAGGCTGATACGAAAAGAATCCATCAAGCAAGGGATAATGACAGATATTCCGCTGTCACAGAGTGTATAATATCAGGAGTGTCAGGAGAGCCAGAGGACGAGTTTCTCTGCTTTCCCACAAGCTCTATTGAGAAAGCACAGAGGGAAGGATTCTGTTATGAGCACGCTGGCCGGAAAAATAGCCATTGTAACCGGTGCTGGCATGGGCATTGGTCGGGCGATTGCCCTCGAACTGGCTCGCCAGGGAGCCATTGTTGCTTTGCACTACGCGCACAGCGCAACAGGCGCCGAGGAAGCTGCTGGCGAGATCCGACGTGGTGGGGGTAAAGCCTTGACGGTACAGGGAGATCTCAGCCATATCGACGAGTGCCGGCGTGTGATCGACACGGCTGCACAGGCGTTCGGCGGGCTAGACGTTCTCGTGAATAATGGCGGCGTGACTCGCGCCGATGATTTTCTCAAGATCAGCGCAGAGACTTACAACGAGGTCTTCAATCTCAACATGCGCGGCTATTTTTTCTGCGCGCAGCAGGCAGTAACGTATATGCTCCAGCGTGGCAAAGGAGCTATCGTGAATATTTCGTCAGTGCATGGAGGAGCCGGCTTCCCACGCCACTCGGTCTATGCTGCCGCCAAAGGCGCGATCAATGCCTTCACGCGCGAACTGGCTGTCGAACTGGCTCCCCGGCATATTCGCGTCAATGCCGTCGCGCCAGGAGTGATCGAAGTACCGCGTTACTACGATATCCCCGGCTATAGCCGCGAGTTCGGCAATACGCTGGTCCCTTATGGACGCGCAGGCGTGCCGGAAGATGTCGCTCCTGCCGTCGCTTTCCTGGTCTCAGACGCTGCCGATTTCATCGCGGGCCAGATTCTCTACGTCGATGGTGGAACCAGCGCCCGGATGGGACTCTGGTGGGACCAGGGCGATAATCCACAGTAGTAACTATCAGATAGAGAGGAGATAACTATGCAAAACGCTACTGATAGATGCAAACATCTACGCCGCCTGCACAGTCATCTGACAGGAGAAATACGAGCGTTGAAAGAATTGCGCGAGGAAGAGCTTGAAAATTTTGAAAATCCTGTCGTGACGGTCGATATGATAAAAAGCCTGCAAGATGCGCTGAATACGGTGAATCGGGAACTGGAGCAGTGTCCCCCGGAGGAGTAATCAGTTCGCTCTACTGGCGAGAGAGAATCTCGCCAGTAGAGCGAGTTATATCAAATCCATTTCAATGATGATTATTTGGGGACACCCACCCCACTTTGTGGGGACCCGCAAGCCCCGCCAGGGAGGGCAAAGCCCCCCTGGACCCCCTTTCTGCTAAGTTAACGCCTCTGGGGACACCCCAAATCCCGCCAGGAGGCATGCCGAACCCCCGGACCTCCACTTTTGCTCTTTAACTCAGGCCGGGCTTCGTCATATTTTCGGGATTGAGCACACGCGCCAGTTCCTCTTCGGAGAGCTTTGTGCGCTCGCGGGCCACTTCACGCACTGTGCGCCCGCTTTTATACGCTTCTTTGGAGATCTCTGCCGCCGCGTCATAACCAATGATCGGCGCCAGCGACGTGCAGATTGCCAGACCCCGCTCGACCATCTCTGGTCCTTTCGTCGTGGCTTTCAGTCCCTTAATGCACTGTTCCGTGAAGTTGCGCGCGCTGGCTGCCAGCAGGTCAATCGACTGCAACAGGTTATAGGCTGTTACCGGCATCATTACGTTGATCTCGAAGTTGCCTGACTGGCCTGCGACAGTAATCGTGGTATGATTGCCCATCACCTGCGCGCAAACCATGCAGACCGATTCGGCGATAACGGGATTGACCTTGCCGGGCATGATCGAGCTGCCGGGCTGCACGGCGGGCAGTTCGATTTCGCCGATGCCAGCGCGCGGACCGGAGCCGAGCCAGCGCACGTCGTTGGCAATCTTCATCAGGCTCACGGCCAGCGTATTGAGCGCGCCACTCGCCTCAACGATATTGTCCAGCGTACTCTGCGCCTGGAAGTGGTTGCTCGTCTCGCGTACCGCTACACCATTCATCTCCGAGAGGCGCTGGCAGACACGGGCCGCGAATTCAGGATGTGTATTGACGCCCGTGCCGACGGCTGTCCCGCCAAGCGCCACCTCTGACAGTTCGCTCTGAGCGTGGCGCAGGCGTGCGATGCCCCGCTCGATCTGCCCGGCGTAGCCCAGGAACTCCTGGCCGAGGCGGATTGGCGTGGCATCCTGAAGATGCGTGCGCCCGGTTTTGACAACCGGCATGAATTCGTCGGCTTTCTGCTGTAAAGCTGTCTGTAAGCCTTGCAGAGCCGGGATCAGCTTCTGCTCGATGCTCACCAGTGCAGACAGGTGCATCGCGGTTGGGATGACATCGTTCGATGACTGACCAAAATTTACGTGGTCGTTGGGATGTACCTTGCGGGAGCCGCGTGTGCCGCCGAGCAGCTCGCTGGCACGATTGGCGATCACCTCATTGGCATTCATGTTGGTCGAGGTGCCTGAACCGGTCTGAAAAATACTGAGGACAAAGTGATCGTCGAGCTTGCCGTCGATCACCTCTTGCGCAGCGCGTACAATTGCGCCGGCAAGGTGTTCATCGAGCAGTCCCAGAGCCGCGTTGGTCTGTGCCGCCGCCTGCTTGATCTGCCCTAATGCGCGAATAAACTCGCGCGGGAAGCGCAGGTTACCGATGGGAAAATTCAGGACCGCGCGCTGGGTACTGGCTCCATAATAGGCATTTATAGGTACTCGCATCTCGCCCATTGAATCGCGCTCAATGCGAGTCTCTTCAGTGTTGTTCAGCATACTATTCTCTCCTCTTCGAGCACGCTCTACATCCATAATTATAACATCAAAAGAGAGAGGACTGCTCCTAATGCTTTTTCAACACACCTTTTAGGGAATGGGGAAAAAGCGGGGACACCTCCCCGCAACGCGGGGACCCGTGTGTTCCCGGGCGCGCCCCGCCAGGGGGCGACCGCCCCCTGGACCCTCATCCCCTCATGACTCGGTTGTTCTTGCACTAAGCGCCAGCCTGGCGAAGAGAAGGGAGAGGGTCCCGGTCCTGTATATGTTGACCGGTTTCAACCGGACGTGATACACTGCCAGGTGTGACGACGCTTGAGAAAAAGCACTGGTATGACTCCCTACGCATGGAGAGAGGTATGTGGACCTCAACTATCGACCTCGACCCCGGACGGGTCTTCCTGACAAAATTGCTGAGCTACGTCTGGCGAAAAGCGCACTTTGCTTCTTTCGCCCCGTTACAGGTGCAGAACGTTCCGCGCCAGGCTCTGCTTACCACGAACTGGGTGCGGGTACGCAACCGGCTGGCCGGCATCGGCGGTAATGATTTGCACCTGGTGTTTGATGGTGGCGATTTCCGCGTAGCTCCTGCTGCACTGCCTGATAGCAGGCGCATATTTCCTGGCAATGAACTGGTAGGTGAAGTCATCGAGATTGGCGAGGACGTACGGCACCTGCGAGTGGGTGATCGCGTGGTGCTCCAATGGGGACCGAACTGCCTCTCCGACGGCGCGCAGTCCCTCTGTTCTTCGTGCTCAACCGGTCACTACAATCTCTGTGAGCGAGGCATCTTTGCCACTCCTCAGCAGCTTGGTGGGGGTTGGAGTGAGGAGCTGCTGCTGCACGAGTGCCGTCTCTATCGTGTGATGCCGGACCTGAGCGATGAACAGGCGGTGATGCTTGAACCGTCTGCAACGGCTCTCCATGCAGTGCTGCGCCGCCTTCCCCTGCCCGGTGATCGTGTGCTGATCGTCGGCGCGGGAACGATTGGCCTGTTGACATTGCAGATCGTCCGTGCGCTTGTGCCGCAGGTTGAGGTGAGCGTTCTGGCCCGCCATCCCTTTCAGGTAGAACAGGCTACACGCATGGGCGCGGCTCATATCATCTATCCGCAGGATAGCTACGGAGGAGTGCAACGGGCGACGCAGGCCCATCTCTATCGTGGCCCGCTCGGCAATAAAATGCTGTTCGGCGGCTATGATGTCATCTATGATACCGTTGGGAAGCAGCAGACGCTGCACCATACGCTGCGCTGGGCGCGGGCCGGCGCGACAATTGTGCTGGTGGGCCTCAATCTCCATTATATTCACATTGACCTGACTCCACTCTGGTATCGTGAGGTCAATCTCATCGGTTCTTGTAGTCATGGCCTGGAAACAGGGGCAACTACCGAATCAAATCGGCCACGCTCAACCTTCAGCATCGTTGAAGAGATGATTGTGAAAGGATTGATCCATCCTGAACAATTGATCACGCACCGTTTCGCTTTGAATCACTATCGTGAGGCTCTCTATGCAGCCGCTCGCAAGATGGAAAGCCGGGCGATCAAGGTGCTCTTTGATTATTCGCTCCTGCCAGCATCGGTAGTGCCGAATGTCCGCGCCTCTGCGCGCAGACCCCGTGCCACCGCCATGATGCAGCCCGCTGCACTTTCTCGTCGCTATGCCCAATTAGAGGAGGACGAGGGTGATGCTGACATGTTTGAGCCTGCGCCGAGAAGCATCCCGGCTGCCGCCGCTCCTACTGCTGAGACACCTGAAAGCAGGCATGCAGTAACCAGCAGCGCCGGCAACGAAGCAGCAGAAGTTGTCACAACGGCGCCGGTTGAGCAGGCTCCTCAGCCATCTTTGCCTGACGTATCGAACGAACGGCATGGGCATGAGCAACATCAGGAGAAGCATAATAATCAGACAGGACAACATGAAGAACAGGAGCAACGCGAGCAATATGAAGAGCAAGTAACCGGTGAACGTGACACTGTGACAGAAGCTCCGGCTCAAGCGTTATTACAGGAAGAGACACCGTACACCGTTAAAGTATCGTCCCGGCCACCTCGCACAAAACGCAGAAAATGAGGAGCGTGCTATGGCAATCAAAGATCGGCAGCCTTCAGGAGAGGGGCAGGCAATAGAAGACATTCCCACCTCTCCTCTGCCTGCGGCGTCTTCGCCGGGCATGGCTCCTCTCCCTCATGCGACGCCTCCCGCCCCCAAACGCCCCCGGTACCGGGCTGACCGCATCAGAATGGCTGTGGTACTGGTGCTGCTGGCGATTCTCATTATTGCCGGTGGACTGGCAGGGCTGCGTTTCCTGTACAGTGGACCCGCGCTCAACACTTCACAAAATCAAAACGCTCCCGCCAGCGCCGGTCCTTTTGTGCAGCCGCCTCTCAACGACGCGCAGATTGATGCACTGCACCGTCTTAGCAGTCATCTGAAATACCGGCAGCTCGCCAGCCTGTACGTGTCGCGCATGACGCTTGATGAAGAGATCGGCCAGCTCATCATGGTCGAATATGCCGATGAATATTATTCTCCCGATCTCGACAACATGATCAGCAATCTGCATGCCGGCGGCGTCATTATGTACGAGTTCCAGATGAAGACGCTGGAGCAGACAAAGCATGATATTGCCGAAATGCAGAAGCATGCGCGTCTCCCTCTGCTGGTCGCTGCCGATGAGGAAGGCGGACCGTATGTGCATCGCCTACGGAACATTTATCCCCCGCGTATGTCGGCAACCGATATCTACAATACCGGCGATGCCAACGTAGCGATCCGCGAAGGCCAGCGCGTGGCGCGCGAACTGCTCTCGCTCGGCATCAACGTCAATCTTGCACCCGACGTGGACGTCCAGCTGGTCCCCGGCTATGACCTGGTGACACGCACCTTTGGCTACAGTGTCGATTCGGTGATTAAATATGCCGGGGCGTATATGAAGGCGATGCAGCGCAATGGTGTGATCGCCTGCATCAAGCACTATCCCGGCCTGGGCGCTGCTTCGATAGATGCACATAAGGCTCTGCCAGTGATCAACCGGACAAAGGAACAGCTTTATGCCGTCGAGCTGGCTCCTTACAAATACTTTGTTCAGTCGCCTGATATGCTGGAAAGGCCGGGCATGATTATGCCAACCGACGTATTGATGCCTGCCATTGATCCGGTCTACCCGGCTGAGCTTTCTCGTATCTTCATGACCGATATTCTGCGCAAGGAATTTGGCTATGATGGAGTGGTACTGACCGATGCCCTTTACATGAAAGGCGTGGCAATCAACGGCGTGCAGATTGATATGGCGCAGGCCGCTGTGATGGCGCTCAATGCCGGCAATGATATGATCCTGGGGCCAACCGGCAGCGATCAGACGGTGGCCGTGATTCAGGCCATCAAGACTGCGTTGCAAGATGGGAAGCTGGCAAAGGCGCGTCTCGACGAAGCTGCTGCCCGCATTATTGCGCTCAAGATGGAGCGTGGGCTGATGCCTGCCGTACCCCCCTCTTGATGGAGTATTTTTATGACGACGACAGCCGAAACCTGGCAACACCGCGATATCATCACCAACGGTATTCGTATGCACTATGTCATCCAGGGTGAGGGACCGCTGGTCGTGCTGCTGCACGGCTTTCCCGAATTCTGGTATAGCTGGCGCTATCAGATACCCTTCCTGGCCGAACACGGCTATACCGCCGTTGCTCCCGACCTGCGCGGCTACAATGACAGCGATAAACCGCGCTCCGGCTATGATGTCCCCACGCTGCTGGCTGACATCGCCGGGCTGATCACAGGACTGGGCCGGCAGCAAGCGGTGATCGTGGGCCACGACTGGGGCGGGGCGCTCGCCTGGCAGTTCGCGCTGCGCTATCCACAGATGACTGAACGGTTGATCGGGATGAATGCCCCACCACCCTGGACCTTTATGCGCGAGATACGCACATGGAAACAGATGCGCAAAAGCTGGTACATTCTCTCTTTCCAGGTCCCCTGGCTGCCCGAATATCTACTTGGACGTAATCAGGCCGAGTTAATCGGGCGCATGCTGCACACGACGGCGGTACAGAAAGCGGCTTTTCCCCCGGAAGTGCTGGCGCGCTACCGTGAAGCCATGAGCAAACCCGGTACACTGACAGCGGCGCTGAACTACTATCGCGCTTTCTTCCGTCGTCTTCTGCCTCGTGCGGGGAATACGAGCGCGAGCGGTGATCCGAACAGGCAGGTGAAAGCGCCCACGCTGCTCATCTGGGGGGAGCAGGATGTAGCCCTGGGCATCGAGATGACCTACGGTCTTGAACGATGGGTTCCCGCTATCCAGATCAGGCGCATTGCCGATAGCGGCCACTGGGTGCAGCAGGAACAGCCGGATCTGGTGAACCGCTATATGCTGGAGTTCCTGGCTGGCAGTGAAGAAGGTGAGAAGGACCAGGCTGAGGCATGAGCACTGAAGGACAGGAGCGCGCGCCGGTGCAAGAGCAGGTGCAAGAGCAGGCGCGACCGGCGGGAACGTTTCTCGAAGTGCTTGGCGTGTTCACGCGGCTCGGCATCACATCTTTTGGCGGTCCAATTGCGCATCTAGGCTATTTCCGGCAGGAGATCATAGTGCGCCGCAAATGGCTGGACGAGCATGCGTTTGCTGATCTGGTGGCGCTCTGCCAGTTTTTGCCGGGACCGGCCAGCAGTCAGGTGGGCATCGCACTGGGCATTGCGCGCGCCGGGCTGCCCGGTGCGCTCGCGGCCTGGCTCGGCTTCACGCTACCTTCGGCTATCGCGCTCACTGTTTTCGCCTATGCCACGAATGGTTTGCAGAGCGTAGCGAATGCCGGCTGGCTGCACGGGCTGCTGATCGTCGCGGTCGCTGTCGTGGCGCAGGCAGTCTGGGGTATGGCAACCAGCCTGTGTCCTGATCGTCAGCGCGCGACCATTGCCATACTTGCTGCGATAGTCGCGCTGCTCTGGCCTGTCGCCGTCGCGCAGATCGTTATTCTGGCAATAGCCGGACTGGCAGGCTGGCTGCTTTTTCGTGAGTTACCAGCATCCAGGCCGTCATCTGTTGCGCTGGCGGTGCCGCGCTGGCTGGCGCTCCTCTGCTGGATACTCTTTTTCGGATTGTTATTTGGCTTGCCGCTGCTGCGTCTTATCTTTCATGTACAGGCCCTGGCGCTTTTTGACAGCTTTTTCCGTGTTGGCTCGCTGGTTTTTGGCGGGGGGCATGTAGTGCTGCCGCTGTTGCAGCGCGAAGTGGTGCCGCCTGGCTGGTTGAGCAATGATCAGTTTATTACTGGTTATGCAGCGGCGCAGGCAGTCCCCGGACCTCTTTTCACCTTCTCAGCTTATCTGGGGACAGTGATGAATCAGGCGCCCAATGGCTGGTTGGGCGCTGCCATTGCGCTTGTTGCTATCTTTCTGCCATCCTTCCTGCTTGTCATAGGCATCCTGCCCTTCTGGGATCGCCTGCGTGTTCTCAGTGCTTTTCAGGCGGCACTGCGTGGCGTCAATGCCGCTGTGGTTGGCATCCTGCTGGCTGCGCTCTACCAGCCTATCTGGACCAGCGCGGTGCATGCGCCTCTGGATTTTGTGCTGGTGCTGGTAGCCTTTGCCCTGCTCATGGTCTGGAAGTTGCCTCCCTGGCTGGTTGTGCTGTTCTCGGCGCTGCTCGGTGGAGTTGTGAGCCTGTTGTAAAGAAAAATGGCTGAAATAGCATAACCTGGATGGCGATTCTTTCGTATCAAAGACGAGTTCAAGAAAAAGCATATTGAGCGCAAGGGAAAACAGGAGAGGCAACGAACATGCAATCACAACAGCAATTTCCCGGCGAACGCAGGATGAACACCGACCCGCGCGAGCAGCAGGAGCAGGGTGTACGACCGGTGAACGAAGAGAGGATCTACTCCGGTGAGCCAGGCACAGCATGGCGTGGGGGCGAAAAGCTGCGGCCAGAGTCGCCGCGTGGGCAGCCGGTCGGGCGTCGGCGCAAGAGTGGCCCGGTCTGGCTGGTTGTCCTGCTGCTGGCGGCTCTGCTGCTCGGTGGGGGTATAATGGGTCTCGGCACACGCCTGGGCAGTAGCGGGGCAATAGCATCTCAGACCTTCAATACCGTAGGAGTGGCGCGACTGATCGTCAACCAGAGCAGCGGCGATGTACGTATTCACAGAGGCGGGAATAGCAATACGGTTGTTGTAAACGGCACGAAACATACGTTTTTCCTTACTTCCAGCAATGATACGCCAGTTCGTTATTCACAGTCAGGTGATACTATTACAGTGTCAGCTAACGCTGGCGGAAATTTCCTGAGCGACGTTGACCTGGACATTACCGTACCGGAGACGACCAATCTCGAAATTCGCGATGGGTCGGGCGATGTGACCATCGAAAACGTCAACGGCCAGGTGACAGCCCAGTCCGGCAGCGGGGAGATTAAACTGAATAATACGACCGGGCAGGCGATTTTAACAGCAGGTTCGGGCAATATTGAGATGGAAGGAGCCATCTTACAAGGGCAGTCGGTGTTGAAGACGGGCAGTGGCAATATTGACTTCACGGGCCGCCTTGATCCAGCCGGCACCTATCGCATGGAAACAGGCAGCGGCGATGTCAGGCTCAATTTGCCTGAAGATTCCTCTTTCCAGCTTACCACTACCACAGGTTCAGGTGATGTAGACAATGAATTCCGTGAGACGACAGTTGGGAATGGACAGCATGCGCCGCTTTTCATCAAAACGGGCAGCGGCAACATTGATATCCGCATGCAGAACAGGTAGTGTAGTAGTGTGTAAGCAGCAGCTTTGCACGGTGGTTTGCAAAGCTGCGTGGCCTGTGTGGCCGGGAGAGGCTGGTGTGGTTACCGGTGCTTGAAAAGAGTGCTGGCGAGTGCAGAGTGTGTATTCACCGATGTCTTCTGTGTTAATGCGTTTACAGAGGAAGCTGGTCACCCCACAAAGCTGCCATCACGCCATCGTACGAACTTCTCACGCCTTCGTAGAGACGGGCGTTCTCTATCGCCAGGCCGGCCAGGCTGGCGAGTACCGAGAGAAACTGAACGTCGTCTTCACCGAAAATGGTCGGGGAGTCAGTGTACACTCTGATAACGCCGATGGCGCTGCCGTGTACTTCAAGGGGAACACAGAGTACGGAGACGATGCCCTCTTCTCTGGCAGCCTGCTGGTATTGGAAGCGGGGATCGCTGCGGGCGTCGGCAATATAGACGGGTGTGCCACGTAACGTTTCGCTGTCGATGGGGCTATGGGCAATATCGACCGGGCCTTTTGCGAGATAGCCTGCGCTTAGCCCATAGACTGCGCTAATCTCCATGCGTCCCGTTTCTTTGTGCCACAGGCGCAAAGTGCAGGCTTTGACCTGCATAGCCTCTGTAATGCTTTTAACCACGCTCTGCAAAACCTGATCAAGCTCCAGGCTGGAAGAAATAGTCAGAGCTGCCTGGTAGAGTGCTGTGTAGTAGTCGCGGTGAGAGCGACGTGGGCGTTCCGCGTGACCCGGCGGACCTGCTGTGGAGTCTGTTGTCATTGTTCTTCCCTTCCCTCAAGCGATGATAACAGTCAACTATAAAATAGAACCCCGTATATACTACGTTTTCGGCGTTGTGTAAGTATCATCTGGGAAACGGCAAAAAAAGCAAGTAACCGTCGGCCCGGCGGCTGCGGTTGCAATGGCAGCAAACTCTTGAAAAGCCCCATTTACTCACATAAATGGGGCTTAAGCTTTTTTTGTCTCCTGTTTATTTGTCTCACGCACGGCAGGATAGGGTGAGGGGTCCTGGACGAGCCAGACGCGACAGGGTGCATTGGCAAGAACGTAAGGAACGGTTTTCCCTAGATCGACCTGCGGCGATTTGCTGTGGCGTACCAACCCTATCAGGAGAAGCGCGCAGCGGTGATCACGGGCCTCATCGACGATAGCCGGGCCGGCGTCACGAGCCTGTACGACTTCTGCCACCGCCTCGCAGCCGACGCGCTCCGCGATGTGCATGGCAGAGCCAAGCAAGCGGTCTGCGCGTTCGGACTCTTCTGTGAGGACGGCTTTGAGAGGGAGTGAGCGTGGGACTTCAATCACATGAACGAGGTGGACCTTACGTCTGGCTCCTTTCGCCATCTGACAACCGAGGTAAACCAGGTTAGCGTCGAGTTTGTCTCCTGCTATCACGACTGCTATGTCCCCGGTAGCACTCTCGCCCAGAGCTGATTTGCTAATCTCCGTTTCGTCTCTGGCTTTGGAACCCCATAAGTGAACCATAAACTTCCCCTCCTGAAGGAGCGTGATAGAACAGCGTTATTACTCATCATATCATAACTTTTCTTTGTCGATTGTGCAATGTGCCGGGATTTTGTTCTCAGGGCCTCAGGACTTTTTATTCTCTGTGTCTGCCAACGCTCCTGTCGATCTTCCCCTGGTTGTTCAACAGGATAGCGCGTGCGCGTGATCTGCGGCTGATGTTATCGGGGTCGCTCAGGCGCAGTGCGACGATAGTACGGGCGGTACTGAGAGGAGGCGCAGCTCTGGGCTGGGGCAGGTTTTGCCCGATGGCTCCGCGTACTCGCCTCCCCCGCAGAAGTCCGACGAGCGCGCCCAGGATGAGGCCGAGGACGATGCCGATGATGAGGCTCAGCGGCTCAGGAAGCGCCGGGAGTGCCAGGCTTGCCACGAATACCAGCCCGCCAAGCGCGCCGCCGAAGATAACGGCCAGGAGCGCGACCAGGAGCGGATTGGGGCCTGATCGCTGCGTCTGAAGGAAAAATTCGCGGCGAGTCTGATCAGGGCCATGCTCCCGAAACTCTCCACGTCCGATACTGCCTGCTGCAAGCTGGTGGACCTCTTCGTCAGTAAAACCCTCTTTGTGCAGTTTTGCTGCCGCTGTATTCGCCTTCTCTTCATCGGAGAAGACAGCCAGCAGATCATAGTCGGCGTATTGTTGTTGCTGTTGTTGCATCAAAATGGCTCCCAGGTTGAGAGATATGTACCGTCCTAATTATAGCAAATTCGCAGGAAGAAGAAAGACCGGAAAGCAGCATCAGGGCTGTTTCGTGTTAAGCTGAGTAGGACCTTTAGATGTTCTGCTGGATGGATGCCAGCACCGCCGCGACTTCCTGGCGTGCGCGGTCGTTATGTGTCACTTCGGTGTGTACCTTCTCCCAGCCGTGCATGATCGTCGTGTGGTCACGTCCTCCCAGCTCCGCGCCAATCTGGAGCAAGGAAGCGTCCGTCTCCTCGCGCATAAGGTACATGGCGACCTGGCGCGGCCAGACGATATCGCGGTCGCGCTGTTTTCCTCTGATCAACTGGGAATCGATATTATAGTAGCGGCAGACCCCGGCCAGGATATCCGCTGGCGTCAGGTTTGAGGACGGCTTCCTGTCATTGTAGATGTGTTCGAGAGCTTCGGCAGCCAGTCCCACTGTAAGAGGAGCATTATGAAGCGTGGCGTAGGCAATTACGCGATTGAGCGCACCTTCCAGTTCTCGCACGCTGCTACAGATGGGACGGGCGATATACTCAATCACTGCTGGCGGGACGGTGAAGCGCAAGGAATCGCATTTTGAACGCAGGATGGCAAGGCGGTGCTCATACTCCGGCGGTTGCACGTCGGCCAACAATCCCCATTCAAAGCGCGAGCGCAGGCGGTCTTGCAGGCTGAGAATAGCCCTGGGGGGCCGGTCGCTGGTGACAACTATCTGCTTGTTGGCGTTGTGCAGCGTATTGAACGTGTGAAAAAACTCCTCTTCCGTCGAATCCTTGCCGGCGATGAACTGGATATCGTCGATGAGTAAAATATCTATCTGGCGATATTTCGCGCGGAACTCTTCCGTTTTCTGGTAACGAATGGCGTTGATGATCTCGTTGGTAAATTTTTCGGATGTGACGTAGAGCACGTTCAGGCCGTTGGCCTCTCCCACATGGCCGACGGCGTGCAGCAGGTGAGTTTTTCCCAGTCCCACACCGCCATAGAGAAAGAGCGGGTTGTAGATATGGCCGGGACGCTCGGATACCGCCAGCGAAGCGGCATGAGCGAGTTCATTGGTCTTGCCAACAATAAAAGTGCTAAAGGTGTAGCGCGGGTTAAGCATGCTCTGGCCGGGCGTGGAAACTGGGGAACCAGAACTAAAAAGTGTGTAGTCGGTACCTGACTGCGGCTCAGGTGAAGGAGCAGATAGCTCTTCTTGCTGTGCCTGTTGCTTCTGTTGGTTCTGCACGTTGGGAGGAGCAAGGCGCGCGTTGGTAAGGGGAGGCACAGGCAGGAGCGAGTGCATAGCTGCCACAGATTCTGCTGCCACCTCGGCGATGCGTCTGGCGTGCTGAACAGCGGAGGCGCGCCGCGTCTGGCGGCCACTTCGCCTGGACATAGCAGGATCAGCGGAAATCCCCGCCGTGTCTCCAGTTTCGTCCGCTCTCTCCGTTCTCCCGTTTGCCTTCTCCTTCGAGACGACGAATTGCACTTCGACAGGCTTGCCGATGACCTCGACGAGAAGCGAGCGGATCACATCCAGGAAACGATTTTCCAGGTGAGCTTTGGCAAACGTCGTAGGCACCCCTACGGTAAAAATACTATCCTGGAAAGAGAGGGCCGAAGTCCCCTGGAACCAGGTAGTGAAGACAGCAGGCGTGACTTTAGATTGTAATCGCTCAATTGTGGTTTGCCAGATCTGTTTCGCGTTCACCGGGACTCACCCCTTCGCGGAAATATTCACAATCCTTTTAACTTTAACACGCTTTCTACACTTATTGACATATAAATTATGCAAATAGAAATAGAAGACCTCTCCCTTTGATGGTGCGGCGGATTGTAATGGTAGCATTAAATCAAAACGCTGTAAACCCCTCTTTTTGTACCATGTGGGCTGTATCCTGTAGGTTTTTGGTCTTACTTGCAGTATAATGGGGCCGGAATAGGAGAATGAAACTGCAAACTCTCTCTATCTCTGCGTTTACTATTTTGAAAACCTCTGGCTCAGGAGCAGGTATGTTGATGTTCAGGCGTGGGCTGGTGTTGTGCGACGTGATATTGATGGGGCTGATGGTGGGTTTACTGGCCGGCTGTATGGGGCCAGCGGGTTCAGGAGCGACGGCGACACCGTGGCCATCGACGATAAAAATAGCAAAGCTGGCCTGGTGTGAGAAGAAGCCAGCGCTGTATTTACGGGATGAAGGCGCGGCGGTGACGCCTGTGGCCGGTGGAACGGTGACCACACCCTCGCCTGCGCCGCTGCCATCTCCCTCTGGCACGCCCATGACGATCAATGACTGGGCGGTGTTTAAGGCTCACCTTGGCTTTACTATCTATTTGCCATCTGAGCTTCCGGCTGGTACCTGCCTGCTGAGTGTTGCCGGCACTGTACGTGATCCTGTGCTTGGCAGCAGTTTAATGATCGGCTTCCTGCTTCCTGACCGGACTGCAATCAGTTTTTCGGAGACGCCCCTGCGTTCTCAGAGTCTTGTATTTCAATGCAAGGTAGATACCGGCCAGGGTGGTGACACGGCGAAAAATGGAACAGCGGCGGCGACGGCGACAGCGCCACCCGTACAGATCTGTACGGGTGTGCGCGACAGAACAAGTATTGTCTTTTCTGCTAGAGGGACAACCGGCGAACTGCGTGCTCTGTTTGACCGGCTACAGCCTGATATAAATTGGATACCGGAGACATAGCCTGTTTCGTTGATGGGTACCCGTACGGTGTGATTGTTTGCCCTTTTATTCGTCGTAGTAGAGTGATAGCGTAATTGTATAGTGGCTGTTGCTGTTGTTTGCATGCCTGGAGAAAGAACTATCGACGCTCAGCTTTTGCGTCTGGTATACTAACGGTAGTTTTGTGCAGTATATCGGGACAAAGAATTCCCACATGTGCCATGAATGAGAGGAACCGTCTGATGGATAAGAAGTGTCCCTATTGTGGGGCTGAAACACGACCCGGCGATAACTTCTGCTTGAACTGTGGCAATCGCCTGCTTCCAGTGACCCCTTCGTCTGCGTTTCCACCGGCGCCGCCTGGGGTGGGGGAAGAACACACAGTTGAAGCGCCGGAGAACTGGGCCGATGCGGGAGGCGCTACTATTCCGGCTCCTGCCTCAGATGCGGGGCTGCCGATATATCATGGGGAGTCCGCGCCGGCGGCACAGGCCATACTGGAGAAAATCGAGCAGCCTGCGCGCCTGATTTTGCGCTCAGAGGAAGGTGAGGTCGTACAGGAGTATGTGCTGGATAAGCCCGAAACGGTGATTGGCCGCGCCCCGGGCAGTGATATTCTCCTTTCAAAGGATAAGCTTACTTCGCGCCGTCATGCGACTATCCGTTATGAGGACAAGCAGTATGTGCTGCGAGATGAGCGCAGCGCGAACGGCACTTTTGTCAACGGGCAGCAGATTGAAGAGCTGGTCCCTTACGTTCTGAAAGACGGTGATCATGTTGGTATCGGCGAACATGAGTTGATTTTCCGCGCTGCCGGTTCGCAGCAAGCTGTACAGGAGAAGGAGAGCGCCCCCCCCGTCCCAATAGATGAGCTGGTGACCGTCGCACAGCCTTTTAGCCCGTCCGCCGTCTCTCCTGTTCCGCAGGAGCCAACGTACCGTACACAGAGCGATGGACAGGCTACGATACCAGCTCCGGAGCAGGACGACTTCAAGACGCAAGGCACTACAACAAACGGAGTCCCTGGATCTGTTGCCCCGGCAGTGCCGGTGATCCCACCGACCGTGCGAGACGCCGCGCCGGCAGCCCCGGCAGCGCCAGTAATTCCACCGACAGTACGAGAGGCGCCGCCGGCCCCGGTCATAGAGCCGACCGTGCGAGAGCCAGCACCGCCAGTGCCAGACACTCCGCAGCCTTCCACTTCTGTTCCACCGGCGATTGAGCGGTCCTCGACGCCGCCGGTGACTGAGCGTAAGGAAACCGAGCAGCCAGCTCCGCCGCCTGCCAGGGGAAAAGCTTCAGGAGTAACGTTGAACCGCTTCACGGACCTGCCGCAGCCGGTATTGCCCGATATGACGGCTTTGATGGCGGCCCTGTCCTCGCTGGATGGTCAGATCTCCTCACTTCAGCAGCAATTTCATGAGACGCAGGAGGCCATGCGCAGCCACGAGGTTGAAATCGCGCGGACGACGGATCAACTGCGGGCCGACCTGCGGCGCATCTGTGATCGCATGGATACCACAATTGCCGAAGGGGGACACAGCCGTGACGCGCTGGCCTGGTCAGAACTGGTGCAGGCTGTGGAGGATGTAGTGAATAATCCGCGCGATGTGGAATACATGGTCAAACTGGCGAAGAAGGCCCGCGATCTCAGCAGGCTTTTCCAGCTTTACCAGAACGTGCTGAGCACAATGGCCGAGTGCAACAGCCAGTTGCGCAGCATGCTCGGTGATAGCAAGAACAAATAATGACTCTTCCACAGCATCATGGATGATCGACGCCATTTTGATGCCATCATCATCGGTGCCGGCCTGGGTGGCCTGCTCAGTGCCGCGCACCTGCTACGGCGTGGCAAGCGTGTCGTGGTGGTGGAGCGGCTCAACCACTGTGGTGGCCGCTTTACGGCAAAACAATTTCAAGGTGTGCAGGTCAGTACCGGTGCTGTCCATATGGTGCCGTTTGGCAGCAGTGGGGTCCTGGCCCATACCTTGCGCCTGCTCAATATCCCTCATCGCTTCTTTGATGCCGATGTCTTTGGTTCGTTCCATGTTCATGGCAAACACTACCGTGCGCGCGGGCTGCCAGGCGTCTACAAATTTCTCGGCCCGCGCCAGTTCTTCTGGTTTCTCCGCATCGGCTACCTGATGTTCTTCCGTCCACTTCCACAGAGCGAACGCGCTCTGCCTTTCGATCTCTGGCTGGAGCGCCACATCAATGTTGAACGCAACCCGCAACTTGTCGCCTTCTTCGAGCGTATTGCGCGTTTCGCGCTTAGCCTGGAATTGCATCAGGTCAGCACTGCCGAAGTGATTCAGACGACAAAACATATGTTTCGCTACGGCGCGCCCGCGATTGTGCAAGGGGGATGCGGCGAGATTACGCGCCAGCTTGAGCAATATATTGTCGAGCGGGGAGGGGAAGTGCGCCTCTCCTGCCCGGCAGTGCAGATTCTCCAGCAGGACGGGTGCGTGACGGGTGTGCGCGTGCAGGAGAAAACCAGCGGTCAGGAAGTGATGCTATCTGCTCCGCTGGTGATCAGTGATATCGGCCCACGTGCCACCAGGGCATTGCTGCATGGCCGGCGTCTCACCCAGGCCGAGGTGCTCAAACTTAGAAAGGGTACCGGACGAACAGCAGAAGAGAACACTGGGGAGCATATAGAAGTATGCGAAGAAGTGTCCACAGCAGAGCGAGCAGAAGAAGAAGAAAAAGAGCGGGAAGCTGTGGGACTGAAGGTGCATATATTGAGTGATATTTCGTTGATTCCTCACAAGGGTATTATGTATTGTCTGGATACCAGGCGCATCGCCGGTATTGTGCAGCCAACGAATAGCGATCCAGCCCTGGCGCCGCCGGGTAAGCATCTATTGATCAGTCACCAGGTCATACAGAGCGATAACATTGAGGAAGAGCGGGCGCTGGCGCTGGCTGACCTGCGCATGCTTTTTGGCGAAGCTTTTGATAAACACTGCCGTGTGCTCACGATGAGCACCTATCGCGGAGAGTGGCCCGTGAATCGCATTGTCCAGGGGGAGGATGTGCAGCCCGTCACGGCACTCAAGGGGCTGTACCTGGTGGGGGATGCTGTCAAGCCTTCCGGTTATCTGATGGTAGAGGGCGTCGCGCAGAGCGTAAATCGTGTGCTGGACTTGCTGGATACGCTCGATGGCGACGCTCAGGCAAGTAAGAGCAGGTCTCGTAGGCGGTATGAGGTTATGCCGCCACCGCGCATCTATGCTCTCCGCTGGCTCTGGGAGGCGCCCGGCAATTCGGGCAGAGGGTAAAATACAATTGCAGGGTTGGTATCTCTCTGATCCTGATCGTTTCCCGAAGATCTGCTAAAACTTGTAAAAAGGATCATTTGTGCTTATGCATGACCTGGATACCATTACACCGTCAACGCCATACTATCTGATCACGGGGGGCATTCCATTGCACGGAGAAGTGACGTTGAGCGGTGCGAAAAATGCCGTTACCAAAATGGTGATGGCCTCATTATTAACAACCGAGCAGTGTGTGCTGCGTAATGTGCCTCTCCTGGGCGACCTGGACCTGACGGTCAAGCTCTGTCAGAGGCTTGGTGCCCAGGTGAGCCTGGATGATCATACTCTGGCGATTCGCACGCCGTCGATTGATAACACGCATGTATCTGTAGAAGTGGGGGGACTGAACCGTATTGCCGTCATGACCATTGGACCGATGCTGCATCGCTGTGGCGAAGTGGCTATTCCCAGGCCGGGAGGGGATCGCATCGGGCCACGCCCGATAGATTTTCACCTGAATGGATTGCGGTTGATGGGAGCGGAGATTGTTGAGCGTGATGGCTATTATTACTGCACCAGTGCGCGCAGGCTGCATGGGGCAATCATCAAACTCCCTTTCCCAAGCGTGATGGCGACCGAGAACTTCCTGATAACGGCATCCCTGGCGCACGGTGTCACGATCATCGAGAACGCTGCCCTGGAACCGGAAATTATCGACCTGATCAAACTTCTGCAAAAAATGGGCGCGATCATCGAACAAAAAGTGGACCGTCGCATCGTGATCGAAGGGGTCGAATCGCTGCATGGAGCCAGCCATACGCTGCTGAGTGATCGCAATGAGGCTGTATCGCTGGCGGTGGCGGCCTATCTCACGAAAGGCGACGTCTACTTGCGCCGGGCGCAGCAGGAGACGCTGCTCACCTTTTTGAACACGCTGTTAAAAATGGGGCTGCGTTTTGAGGTTGATGACGAGGGAATACGCTTCATCGGCGATGATAAGCCGCCGCCGGCGATAGCGCTGGAAACGGACGTTCATCCCGGTTTCATGACCGACTGGCAGCAACCGTTCACCATTTTGTTGACGCAGGCCGAGGGCATGTCGGTCGTACACGAGACGATCTATGAAGATCGCTTCGGCTATACCAGCGCCTTACAGGGCATGGGAGCGCATATAGGTCTCTACACAAAGTGCCTGGGCGAGGTTCCTTGCCGCTTCCGTGAGAAGCAGTATTATCATAGCTGCGTGGTGGCCGGCCCAACGCCGCTCAAAGGAACGCGGCTCTCTATCCCTGACATTCGCGCTGGCTGCTCTTACATTCTGGCGGCTCTCTGTGCGGAAGGCTCGTCCCAGGTCTATGGTATTGAGCATATTGAGCGCGGTTATGAGAATCTCGATGCCAAATTGCGCTCTCTTGGAGCGCATATAGAGCGGGTGGACTAGCCACGCCACTAGCCACGCCAGCTTGACTTCACTTCTCTCAGTTGTTCGGGCGTCAGAATTCTGAACATGATCAGCAGGTTTTCCAGGTCATACTCCAGTCCCAGGGCGTGCAGTTCCTGGCGGATGCGTCCGAGTGAGCTGATCTGAGTGGCATTGATCAGTCCGTAGCTGACGAGGCTGGCAGCCAGGAGCTGGTCAGGGGTGAGTAACTTGAACATCAGCAAGATCTCACCCAGTTGATAATTCAGATCGACGCCGCGCAGCATGCGCTGGATGCGTTGCGCGACTTCCAGGCGGTCCTGGGGGACGAGGTGACCGGCCAGTAAAACGTTGCTGAGCGAACGAGTAGCGCGTCCGCTCAGTACCGGCGGAGATTGCGGGTCTGGCTGTGCTGGTGGTTGTGGCAGTGCTGAAACCGGGGGAAGGCTCTGCAAGATATCCAGCAGCATGGTGTTGCCCGGTGAGATATCGGTCGCCAGTTCCTTTTCTATTTCGATGTCTTGCTCCGAAGGCGCATGTTCGCTTGCTGGCCTGTTTCCATTTTCAGTACGCAGCTCACCAGTGTGCTCATCGGCTGCCGGTTGGGGCGTTGCTGCTTCTGGTAGTGGTGAGATTGCCGGGATCTGAGCCGGGGCTGGCGACTCCTGAGCGGGAGCAGGTTCGCTCAAAGGAGCGGCTGTATCCGCTGTTCCCTGTGAAGGAGGGGTAATGGCCGAGAGGGACGGCAGTGGAGCCGGTGCCGCTTCGGCAGCAGACTTTTGCCAGCGGCCCGGCGCCGGGCGGGTGGGAGCATCCTGTACCGCATAATTGGCAGTCGGCTGTGGTGCGGGCAGATCCTGGATAGGCGAAGGTCGCAACTGCGCAGTAAAGGCGGACGGAGCCGGTGGGGCTGGCAGCTCCTGCTGTCTCTGTGGGGGAGTCGCAGGGACCGCGTTGCCGTTCGCAATCTGCGGAGAAGCCGACTGGATAGCCGCTGTATCCACTGTAAGGGCAGGCGTCTCCGGGATCGGAGAAAAAGTGGTCGAGAGCGCCTGTGCCTGCTGGTAGGAACTGACCTGCTCCCCTGGCTGGTAAGATGCATCTCCTGCTGATCCCTTGCCGGACGCGCGCTCATTGACCGTCGAAGCAGAAGTTGGGGCGGACGCATAGCGCTGCTGCGCGAGACGTGAGAGCTGAGCCAGGCTGGATTCGTCGCTGTCATGTAGCCCGCTAGCCAGTTGCTGGAGAAGCGAAGCGCCAGGAGAAGAGGGTCCTGGCTGGCGTGGCTGAGTGGTTGCGGCAGATCTGGCTGAGTGGAGGCCGCCCTCGGAAAAAGAACTGGCGCTGGTCCATGTGCGCTGACTGGGATAGAGAACTGCATGGATTTTCTCTCCCTGCCCACTCAGAGATGAAGCGCCTGTCGCCTGGCCGCCTGGATGTGCTGTTGGCGATGTTGAAGCGTGGGCAGACGTGGCAGGAGCGGCCTGTTCCTGCGCTCTCATTGCATTGGGAGTGGTTGGCGGCAAAGGAGTCGAGCCGGTTCTGGAAGAAGCCGGACGTGGCGGTGAGGACGGCGAAGCGGCTGGTGGCATGGCACGGAGTGCCGAGCTGTTAACCGTTGTGGGAGAGTGTTCTGCGTTGCTGGTAAAGTTCGCCGACTGTACAGGACCGGTGGTGTTGCGAGAAGAGAAGGACGATGGCGCTGCTGATTTTGCCGTGGCTGGAGGTGGTGGCGTTCTGGGCATACGTGGCAGCGTCGTGGCGGTATTGAATCCGGGGAGATACGCGCGCACAGTATCAACAAGGCTTCTTACACCTGGCATGCCGTCGATTTCCATATCTGCTGCTGTGCTTGCAGCAAACTCTTCCAGCTCTCGCGGCCCATAGCCAGCGATGTTGGTACTCCTGAACGTGAGCACCTGTACACCACGTCCCCTGCGCTGGCTGTCTAAAGCTACCCAGAATTCGCGCCGTGATGCCGCTGCCTGGGCGAGATTGACCAGAACGAGGCGTAGAGGAAAGCGCGCGATAGCATCAAATACTTCAACTGCCGTCCGTGCCGTGTGGCACTCGTAGCCGGCAAGCTGTAACTCGCTGGTGAGGAGCGCAGCCAGTTGCTGGTCGCGCTCAAAAAGTAAAATACGTGGTCCGCCGGTACTGATGTTCATTGCCTGCACACTCCGCTTGCTGGGCATATGTTTTTCTTGTTACTCTATTCACAGAAAGATAGGAGGCAGTCGTGTACTGGCCTCGGCTCTCTGAGAGCAAGAGAGTCTCTGAGAATATTGCCGATCAAAATACGATTGCAGTACAAAATGTCTTTGGCGCTAGTATAGCACACAAATCTCGCATCTGTCATAGAACCATGACTATTGACCCTGACTGTTTGTTAGCAAGGGGAGGTCCAGGAGGGCGTCATACCAAGTTGCTTCCAGAGAAGCAACTTGGTATGACGCCCTCCTGGCGGGGGGATCGGGGGTGTCCCCCGAAAACCCTCTTTTTCTCCTTTGGGAGAGATAAGAGGAAGAACTGGATAGACCATGACTATTGACCCTGACTGTTTGTTAGAAAGGGGAAGCAGATGAAGAAGGACAACGGTTCAGAACACCCTGTAATTGCTTTTCTGACGGATTTTGGTCTGCGTGATGGTTATGCCGGCATGATGAAAGGAGTCATACTCGGCCTTATACCGCAGGTTCAGCTTGTTGACGTGACGCATATGATTCCGCCGCAGGATATTGCAGCCGGCGCCTGGGTGCTGGCAACTGCATATCGTTATTTTCCCGCCGGCACCGTTTTTGTCTGTGTGGTTGATCCGGGGGTGGGCAGTACACGCCGCCCTGTCGCGCTACGGGCTGGTGACTGGATCTTTGTGGGACCGGACAATGGCCTGTTCACGTTTGTCCTGCTGGAGCAACCTGTCCATGAGGTGGTGGCGCTGGAGAATCGCGCATACCACCTGGCCGGGGTCAGTACCACGTTTCATGGACGTGATATCTTCTCGCCGGTGGCGGCGCATATTGCGCGAGGGACCGGTCTGGCTGAACTGGGATCTCTGCTCGATCCCGCCACTCTCGTCCGCCTGGAGATCGGCTTTGCCGTGCGGCGGGGCCATCGCATCGAGGGGCGGATTCTCCATGTTGATCATTTTGGCAACCTGATCACCAATATTCCCTTACGCATCGTGCCTGAGCTGTTCGAGGCTCCTGTCGTGCGTATGATCTTACCAGCCCAAGGAGTGAGCATTAGTACGCGCAGGCGCTTCTTTGCTGCCGCCGGCAACGACGATATGCAGCCGTTCATCTACAGCGACAGTTCCGGCTGCGTCGCTATCGCAGTGCGCAACGAGAGTGCGGCTCGCCTGCTCAAGGCCGGCTATGGCACTGCTGTCACACTGATCGTACAGGCGGAAAATCAGCAGGTGTGATATAGTACATCCAGGTTTCCTGTAAGGGTATCTATGAAGGGCTGGACTTCAGCCTGGCGTCGCTGGAATAAAGGTGTCATGTGATGCCACCCTCGGCCTGCCGGAATCCGTAACCGGAGAAAGAAAAGAACCATAGACGTTCCTGAGATGTCCTGAGTCGTCTATTAACTTCCAGCGAGAAATATGCTATAATGAGCTTATATCAGTGGAGGCGTGGCTGGTGTGGTTGATTACAGCAGTGTTTTCACCGGTGGTGGAGGCAAGGATAGGAGGGTGATTTGTCTTTCGATTCATGGTACAACCAGAAAGGACAGATTGAAACATTGCAGGAGCATCAGCGCGATGCATCATTCGACTCTCTCCCACCGTGTGCTGAGCAGGAGTTGGCAAGCTGGTATCATATATCTCAATATCTTCAGATATGTAGGAAAGGGCCGGTTTTCTCGCGTTGATGGCCGCGATATGCAACTGGCCCTTTCGATATTGTTGCACCCCCCGGGGCCGGGCGGAGCAAAGTGATGTCATACGAAACATATGGCCAGCATCCGAGCATCATCCCTTTTCTGCCTGACCCGGTGGCACAATTTCCTGGCCGTCCGTTCAATGTAGCAGTGATCGCAACTGTAGTGTATGTAGAGCAACAAGTAGACTGGGTACCCGTTTGCAACAACAAAACCGTGTATCCTTCATGCACTACTGAGTTATACACAGAGAGGATGAACTATGGATCTGGTGAAGCGGTTAGAAGAATATAGAGACCGTGAACGAGAACTCGCCTGGCAGGGGACTTTCGCAGAATACTTTGAAATTGCCTGCAAGAAGCCCCAGGTGACACGCCTGTCGCATGAGCGCATCTATCATATGATCATGGATGCCGGGGTCGAGATGTCTCGTAGCGGCGAACCCCGTTATAAATTTTTTAATCAGGAGATTTTCGGCATTGAAAAGCCGCTGCAACAGATCGTTGACTACTTCCATTCTGCCGCGCAACGCCTGGAAGTGCGCAAGCGTATCCTGTTGCTGATGGGGCCGGTTGGCGGCGGTAAGTCCAGCATTGTCGCTCTGCTCAAACGCGGACTTGAAGCCTATAGTCGCACTCCTGAAGGCGCGATCTATGCAATTAAGGATTGCCCTATGCACGAAGAGCCGCTCCATCTCATTCCCCAGGAACTGCGGCCAGAAGTGGAAAAAGAGTTCGGTCTCTATGTCGAGGGCGACCTGTGTCCGGCCTGCCGCTATATGGTTGATAATCATTATCAGGGGCGTATTGAAGAGGTGCCGGTGAAACGTATCGCCTTCAGCGAGAAATACCGTATCGGCATCGGCACATTCACGCCGTCCGATCCCAAGAGCCAGGATATCAGTGAGCTTGTGGGTGGTATCGACCTCTCAACCATTGGCGAGGTCGGCGTAGAGAGCGATCCTCGCGCCTATCGCTTCGACGGCGAACTCAATATTGCCAATCGCGGCCT
>JADBKA010000356.1 GCA_014896635.1 Ktedonobacteraceae bacterium | reverse complement strand
GTTGACCAGGCAGGTCGGATGTAAAAGATCGGTTTCGCGCGTGGCGGGCGCTCCCCCGCGCACATCGACGCCGCCTACCATAGAGGGATTGCAGAGTACAACTGTACAGCCAGTGGCGGCTGCCAGGTCGGTGTCATGACCTACACGGATGCCGGTAATGTCTGTAATGTCGTCGTGCATAAGAAAAAACCTCTCACAAAGAAAAGCACTTCCAGCGGTGCCGGAAGCGCTTTTGTTGAAATACGCTCTGCAAAAGAGCTACAAAGCCCGGCGCAAGCGAGCAATGGCCTCAGCGACGCTCTCCTTCTTATTATAAATCGCCGAGCCGGCGACGAGCAGGTTGGCGCCGGCCTTGACGACGAGGGGAACGGTCTTTTCGGCAATGCCGCCATCGACTTCGATGTCACAGTGCAGGCCGCGCTGTTCGACCATTTCGCGCATGCGTGAGATTTTTGGCAGCATTTCGGCAATAAAGTCCTGACCGCCAAAGCCTGGATTGACGGTCATGATCAGCACCAGGTCGAGTAGTGACAGGACGTCTTCGAGCAACCAGACAGGAGTTGATGGGTTAAGTGCCACGCCTGCCTGCTTACCCGTTGCCTTGATCTGCTGGATGACGCGATGCAGGTGCGGGCAGACTTCCTGGTGGACGATGATGACGTTGGCGCCTGCCCTGGCGAACGTTTCGATATATTCCTGCGGGTTGGTGATCATCAGATGCGCTTCGAGCGGGAGAGAGGTGCTGTGGCGTACTGCTTCGACGACCATCGGTCCCATCGTGATATTGGGGACGAAATGGCCATCCATCACATCAATCTGGATGCGCTGCGCTCCTGCCTCCTCTGCATCGCGTACCTGTTCGCCCAGGCGCGTGAAGTCGGCGGAGAGAATAGAGGGGATAATCTCGATCATGCTGGCTCGATCTCCTCGTTATGTCCTGTTTTTGAGCTTGCTTGCCGCCGCTTCATCGAGCATCCAGAGCACATCGCCGTTTGCCGGGCGCACAATCTGGGCCGGGTACTCATCTGGCATGTAAGGACCCTCCAGCACGGCCTGCACTGCCTCGTCCTTTTCCTGGCCCGTCACCAGGAAGAGGATATGGTGGGCAGCGTTGAGCAGTGGCGGCGTGAAGGTCAGGCGCGCTGGTGGGGGCTTGGGGACCTCTACCGGTAGGATCAGATGCGTCTGTTCTCTAAGGGCGGCCTGGTGCGGGAAGAGAGAGGCAGTATGTCCCTCTGGTCCCATGCCCAGTTGAATCAGGTCAAAGCCGGGCAGGCCGTCGGTGCCAAACGTGCGTTTGATCTCAAGTTCGTAGGCATGTGCGGCAGCGTCGCGGTCGGCCAGTTCGGCAGGCATGCGATGGACCTGACCGGCAGGAATCGGCAGCTTGCTCAGCATAACCTCGTAGGCCATGTGATAATTACTCTCTGTGTCATCGGGAGGAACGTTGCGCTCATCAGACCAGAAAATTTCCGCCAGTTGCCAGTTGACCTGGCTGCGATAAGGCTCTGAGGCCAGCAGTCCGTAGAGTTTTCTGGGCGTAGAGCCGCCTGAGAGCGCGAAAGTAAAGCGGCCATGTCCTACGATAGCCTCGTTAGCGATCTGTACGATATATCTGGCCGCCGTGTGACTCAAAGTATCGCTGTCAGCAAAAATGCGAATATTTTTCATGATTCTTCTGCCAGAAGTGAGAATACTTCCTGTAACACCTCTTCATAGATATCGTCGTGTCCTGTGATCTCCAGCTCATTATGCAGCAGTTCGCTCTCTGGTAACATTGCCGGCAGGTTTATCAGGCGTGTCGGACGTGGTCCCTCATCCAGTTCGACGGAAGTAAGCACGTGTTCAGTGTCGTTGTCTGCGCGGTTAATCGTGAAGACTGCGCTTTTTCCGTCCCAGAGGCTGCTCAGGCGTACCATGCAAATTGAGCCGGGCCGCAGATTCGGCTGTATGCGGGGACGCAGGGCGATCTCGCCGCCGGTGTTCAACACAGTTGCGGTGCGAGTGGGCTGGCGGGTGCGACCGAGCTGACCTGTGCGTGCCATGTGCCAGGCATAGATGCCGGTGGCAGGATCATGCTCTTCCAGCGTGTTGCCGCGTGAAAATTGCCAGCCGAGCAGTGTCTTGAGCCAGGTAGCCAGGAGCAGAGCCTGAGTGGGGCTGTGCGTGGTTTCGTCCTGCTGGGAGAGGAGCGATCCATCCAGGGCAGGAACGGCATGCTCAACCTCGATGGCGTTGACGCCCTGGAGGTAGGAGCGGTACTCAGGAACGTCGAAGAACTGGGCCACCAGTTCGCGCCAGGGCGTGATGCGTCCCCAACTGAGATCGCTGATGGCGCAATCGGGGCAGGTCTGCATGAGTGCTGACAGGGTGCGGAAGCTCTCCTCGAGTCTCAGGAATTTGTGTGAGTCCACAATGACGCGGTCGCTGAACGCAATGAGGCGGTTCAGTGCCGTGTCACTGGCCGGCAGGTCGGAGAGCCACCACAGGTAAACAGGCAGATCCGGTTTGAGCAGTGATCGGATGAGATAGGGAATATCATCGGCCTGGGCGCCAGAGGCCAGTAGCGTGATCTGTTCAAAGTGGTGACGCATGATATCAGAAACGATAGGAAAAGAGCGCAATGTCACCCACGTCGAGATACTGGAGGTTTGATCGTCCGTATCCAGAATCACCAGGAAGACTCGTGCTAGATTCGTGCTGGACAGGTCGCGCAAGAGCTGGCTTGCGCGCTGCGCAGACGCGATGTCCGGTGCGCAAATGATAAAATTGAGCACGCTGGTGCGAACTCTGATATTCTGGCTGATGCGCATGTTGTCGGCAGCCAGGCACCAGAAGCGAGAGAGTTCCTCTTCGACATTTTCTGGGCGCACGCGCTTTCCTGCCCAGGGCAGGCGCGGCCCTGTATCTTCGGTGTTATCCTTGACTATTCCCATGAAACCCTCATTTGCTGAACCCCATCGTTCGCTCGAACAACAACGACAACACTGCACACTCCATGCTACTCAGGCACTCCATTTTGCTCCTTCACTGCGTTCCCGGCTGTGCAAGCCGACGCTGGCATCAGGGACGGCGCCATCTGAATCCGTCGCGCCAGATGAACTCGTCGGCTGCCTGTGGTCCCCATGTGCCTGATTCGTAGGTCAGAATGCTCTCGCGCGGCTCGCGCGCCCATTCATCCAGAATACCTTGAATGAAGGTCCACTGCGCTTCTACTTCATCGCGGCGCGTAAAGAGTGTCGAGTCGCCGAGCATCGCGTCGAGCAGCAGGCGTTCATAGGCTTCCGGCTGCTGGCGAACGAAGGACGAGCCGTAGAAGAAGTCCATATTCACCGCGCGAATCTGCATATCGGTTCCTGGCACTTTCGCGCCGAACCTGAGCGAAATGCCCTCATCAGGCTGAATGCGCAGGATGAGCACGTTTGGCTCGACCTTCCCGTGAACATCACTGTGCTTGAAGAGCATTGTCGGCGCCATCTTGAACTGAATGGCGATCTCTGTGACCCGTTTGGGGAGATGTTTCCCTGTGCGCAAGTAGAATGGTACGCCAGCCCAGCGCCAGTTGTCAATGAACAATTTGAGTGCGACATATGTTTCGGTTGTCGATGTCGGCGAGACGCCTGGTTCCTCGGTATA
>JADBKA010000355.1 GCA_014896635.1 Ktedonobacteraceae bacterium | reverse complement strand
TGCGGTACGGCAGGTATTACTGTTGCAGCGCGTCTGCTCAGATCGCTCAGGCAGGCGGATGTTGCCATCGTTGACCCGGCGGATGACCACTACTATCAGCCGCTGTGGACCCTGGTTGGCGGTGGTGTCTTTAAAAAAGAGGCATCGCGGCGTCCTGAGCGAAGCGTAATACCGATGCCGGACGAACGCTCAGGTATGACTACCTGGTGGTGGCAGCCGGTATCCAGATTGACTGGCACAAAATCAGGGGCCTGGAAAAGCACCTCGGCAGTGATGGCCTGTGCAGTAACTATGCCTATGATCAGTGCGAACTCACCTGGCAGACCATCAAGGGCTTTAGCGGTGGTGACGCGCTCTTTACACAGCCGGCTACGCCGATCAAATGCGCCGGCGCGCCACAAAAAATTATGTATCTGGCCGATGAGGCATTCCGCAAAGCAGGTGTGCGGGATAAGGCACACATCAAGTTTCTTACTGGTACGCCTACGATGGCTATACTTCTTGCCCGCTTGTCACGGGCTATGGTAAGCTCATCATGGCAGAGTTTGACTATGACTTGAAACCCAGAGAGACGTTTCCGTTTGATCAGTCGAAAGAGCGTCTCAGTATGTATCTCCTGAAGGCGTATGGATTGCCGGTGATGTACTGACAGGCCATGCTCAAAGGGTATATGTAGAGAAGTAAAGAAGGATTGTTTGTTTCATGGAATCGCTTACTCTGCTCCAGCAGGTACTGGTAGTGGTATCGGGTGTGCTTGTTGGTTTTACGCTGGGCCTCATCGGTGGTGGTGGCTCTATCCTGGCTGTGCCGTTGCTGCTGTACTTTGTCGGCTATCATGATCCGCACGTGGTGATTGGCACGACGGCGGTGGCGGTAGCGGCGACAGCCTATATCAACCTGATGCCGCACTGGCGTGCGGGCAACGTGCGCTGGAAGCCGGCGCTGCTCTTTGCGCTACCAGGTGCTATCGGGGCAGCCATCGGCGCGGAGATTGGCAAGGTCTTTCCCGGCAAGCCGCTGCTCTTTCTTTTTGCGCTCCTGATGGTGGGAATAGCGATTTCCATGCTGCGGCAGCAGAAAACAGAGGCGAAGCCTGTCAGGTCGGGATGGTCCCTGCTTCTATGGACTGTCCCGATCAGCTTTCTGGTCGGCCTGCTGTCAGGCTTCTTCGGCATCGGCGGCGGTTTTCTTATTGTCCCCGGCCTGATGTTTGCCACCGGCATGCCGCTGCTCAATGCTATCGGCTCCTCACTTTTCTCTGTCGGTGTCTTCGGCACAGTCACAGCGATCACCTACGCGCTATCGCATCTTGTCAACTGGCTGGTGGTCGTCGAGTACATTATCGGCGGCGTGCTGGGTGGGATACTCGGTGCGCGCCTGGCGCTCTACCTGGGGAAGCAGAAACATCTGCTGGCGCGTATCTTCGCCATCATTATCCTGGTAGTTGCGGCCTACATGTTGTATGTCAACTTCTCGGCGATTTTTCACCTCTGATATGAGAGTGGTAGCAAAAGTGCCTCATCCAGTTGGAGATGCCGGGTAACATCGGCGGAACAGGGATAACAAAGGCGGTCCATACACAAAGCTGGGTGGCAAAGTTTGAAATTCCATCATTCCGCCATCCGGCTTTGCCATTCGTTGCCGTGCCTATGGTACTTCCGTAATAGGCATAGCAATATACCATTCATTCCCAAAAGGATCTTTCACGCCTGCCATACGATCTCCGTGAGACCGCACTGTTGGCTGCATGAGCGAAGATGCCCCGGCCTTGATGGCGCGCTGATAGGTCGCATCGACGTCTTCTACGTAGACGTGGAGCATTGCTGTCATAGGTTCTTCGAGGTCAGGACCACCGCCGATCATGAGCATAGAATCACCGATTTTATCAGTGGCTCAAGATTTTTACCTGCCACTGTAGAGGAGGAGCAGCACCTCTGGCGCCCTGGCCACAAAAAAATCTCTCCTATCCGATACCTGTATTGCCGGCAGAGGCACGTCGCGGCACAAAAAGCAGAGCAACGCCCGGTAGCAGCGTTGCGCAGAGGATAATTGCTCCCCCCAGGATCGTTCTAAGCGTGGGAATATCGTGCAGCAGCAGCATGCCGAAGACGATCCCCCAGACCGGCTCAAGACTTGCCAGCAGGCTCGCCGACTGGGCTGTAATATTGCGCATGCTGGCGATGAAAAGCGTGTGCGCCAGAGCCGTGCAGACCAGGCCGAGCGCGAGCAGAATCAGCAGGCTATGCAGGGTCCAGAGGCGGGCATCGGGAGCAATGAGCAGTGCGGGCAGCAGAACGAGCGCGGCGATGCCATCCTGGTAGAGGCTGATCACCAGGCTCGGATAGCTGCGACCGAGCCAGCGATTCGCCACCGAGAGTAGCGCGAAGGTTGCACCCGACAGCAGTCCCCACAGTACGCCGACGGTGGTACTGTTCTGCAAACTGAACGCCGGCACCAGCAGGTAGACGCCGGGCAGAATCAGCAAGGCCGCACAGACCTGTAACCAGCCGGGGCGCTGGCGCAGTAGCAGTGGCTCCAGCGCGGCAGTAAACAGCGGGAAGCTGGAGAACGAGAGCAGCCCGATAGCCACGCTGGACACGTTGATAGATTGAAAGAAAGAGACCCAGTGCAGCGCGAGCAGCACACCCTGTCCGATCAGTAGCAGAGCGTCGCGCCGCCGCCTGGGTCGCAACGTTACGCGCTGCATCGCCGCCGCCAGCAGCAGCACCAGGCCGGCAAAGACCACACGTCCGAGCGTAATCAGCGGCGCCGGCAGCGCGCTCAATCTGCCGAGCACGCCTGCCAGTCCAAAAAAGAGCACGGCGATATTGGCGAAGAGGAATCCGCGCGATTGTTTGAGCGGTCCTGGTTGCTGCTGCATGCTCATCTGCTTTAGCGGATAATGCCCTGTGCGAGGGCGGCAAGATTGTCCAGGTCGTCCAGCGCCAGCCATTGCAGCATCACACGCTGTATGCCGGCCTCGGCCAGCGGACCAAGCTGATCAACAATCTGCGAGGCTGTTCCCACTAGCATACCGGCGGCGCGCAGTTCTTCAGCAGATCTACCGGTAGGCGCAACCTGCTGCTGAACTTCCTGCTCGGTGCGTCCGAAAAAGACACGTGTCATGAGAGAACGGCGCACATCGCCGGGTTGGCGGCCCTGTTGCTCCAGCAGTGCATCGAGCCGTTTGTTGAGGCGCGCCATCTCGTGGGCTGGCTTGAATGCTGCGTTCCACTCGTGGGCGTAGCGAGCAGCATAAGAAAGAATGGCGCGCCCACCGCCAATCACTATCGGCGGACCGCCGGGACGCTGCGGTCGCGGCAGCAGCACCGCTTCCTGCAAACGATAATATTTCCCGTGAAATGTCACCGGCTCATCGCTCTGGAGCAGTCGCGTTGTCACTGCCAGAGCTTCCTGGAAGCGTGCCAGGCGCTCTGGCACATCTAGTAGATCGAAGCCGTAGTGTGTGTGCTCGTACTCCTGCCAGCCGGCGCCAAGACCGAGCTGCAAGCGCCCGTTTGAAAGATCGTCAACAGCGGTCGCCATCTTCACTGTAACCACCGGGTGGCGAAACGAGACCGGCGACACCAGGGGACCGAACTCGATACGCTGCGTATTGCTCGCCAGCCAGGTCAGCGAG